>NZ_DHXG01000058.1:8495-34758 GCF_002413585.1 Paracoccus sp. UBA5162 | reverse complement strand
GCCTGCGGCTATCGGGGCCACGCATCTATGGCGGCCGGGTTGCGGAGGAACCCTGGCTGAACGGCGCGGGACGCGATCCGGTCGCGGCCGATATCGCACGGGCGCTGGCGATCTGCCGCCGCGCGCTGTGGCTGGGGGCGGGGCTGCTTACGCTGCTGTCCGCGATCTGAACCGCCTCCACGCGCCCCACAGCGAGGCTGCGATCAGCGCCACCGTCGCCACCACGAAGACGGCCGAGATCGGGCGTTGCAGGAACACCATCGGATCGCCGCGCCCGATCAGCATGGCGCGGCGCAGATTGGTCTCGATCAGCGGGCCGAGGACGAAGCCCAGCAGCAGCAGGGCCGGGTTGAATCGCGCCATGGCCAGCAGATAGCCGATCGCCCCGATCACCGCGACGGCGGCGATGTCGAAGCTCGATCCGCGCACCGAATAGACCCCAAGGCAGACGAAGACCACGATGGCCGGATAAAGCCAGCGGAACGGGATCCGCAGCATCGAAACCCAGATCCCGATCAGCGGCAGGTTCAGCACCAGCAGGATCAGGTTGCCGATACCGAAGCTGACCACGAGGCCCCAGAACATGTCCGGCCGCGCCTCCAGCATCAGCGGGCCGGGCTGGACGCCGTGGATGACCAGCGCGCCCAGCATCAGGGCCATGATCGGATCACCCGGAATGCCCAGTGTCAGCGTCGGCACGAAGGCCGAGATGGCGGCGGAATTGTTCGCGGCTTCTGGTCCGGCCACGCCTTCGATCGCGCCCTGGCCGAAGCGCTCGGGCCGGCGCGCGATGCGGCGTTCCAGCGCGTAGGACAGAAACGAGGAAATGGTCGATCCGGTGCCGGGAAGCGCGCCGAAGAAGCTGCCAAGCGCGCTGCCGCGTGCCACCGCGCCCGGCATCCGGCGCAGATCGTCGCGCGTGGGCAGAAGCTGGCGCAGGCTGACATGGGGCGGACTGCCCTCGCGTTCGGCATTGCGGATATTGCCGATGATCTCGGCCACGCCGAAAAGTCCCATTGCCAGCGCCACCAGGTTGATGCCGTCCATCATTTGCGTCTGGCCGAAGGTCAGGCGCTGGACGCCGCTGTTCACATCGGTGCCGACGCTGCCCAGGATCAGGCCCAGCACGACCATCGCAAGGGCCTTGGCCGGGCGCCGCGATCCGATGGTCGAGGCCGCGACCAGCCCCAGCACCATCATCGCCGCGTAGTCGGCCGCCCCGAACCGCGTCGCCATCCGCGACAGCCAGCCCGCCAGCACGACCAGCACCACGATCCCGATCATCGAGCCGCAGAAGGACGACACCATCGAGGCGAACAGGGCCACGCCCGCCCGTCCCTGCCGCGCCATCGGATAGCCGTCCAGCGTCGTGATCGCCGATTGCGGCGTGCCGGGCAGTCGCAGCAGGATCGAGGCCACCGCGCCGCCATATTGCGCGCCGTAATAGACCCCGCCCAGCATCACCAGCGCCGCCTCGGGGCTGATGTAGTAGGTGAGCGGCAGCAGCAGCGAGATCGCGGCCATCGCCCCGATCCCCGGCAGCACCCCGATGAAGGTGCCCATGACGACGCCCAGCACGCAATAGACCAGCACATCGGGCCGCAAGGCCACCGAAAAGCCGTGCAGGATGCCCTCGACGGTGTTCATCCGGGGAAATCCGGCCAGACCGGCATGGTCATCTGCAAGCCCTGCTTGAAGACCAGCCATGTCAGAACGGTGATGATCGCCGCAAGGATCAGCCGCCACCGCCAGCCGCGGCGCGGCGCGGGCAGGCTGGCGATCAGCACCGCGCCCGCGGTCGTAAGCGCCAGCCCCAGCCCCTGCAGGCCCAGACCGAACAGGCCGATGGCAGCCAGCACCGCAAGCGCCTGGGGCACATCGAAGGGCCGCATCTCGCCGGCGCGATGCCAGGCGGGCAGCGCGATCATCAGGCCAAGGCCCGCCAGCAGCGCGCCCAGCACGACCGGAAAGAAGCCCGGTCCCATCCGCCGCAGGCTGCCGATATCATATTGGGCCACCGAATACAGCGCGACGAAGGCGCCGATGGCGGTCATCGCCGCGCCGCCCCAGAGATCGTGCCAGTCGCGTCGCATCAGCGGCTTACTGCGCCTCGATCCGGTCGATCACATTGCCCCAGACGCTGGTGTCATCCGCGATCCTCCGGGCCAGATCATCGGCCGTTCCACCCTGCGCCTGCCAGCCCATCGCCAGCATCTTCTTCTGCACCTCGGGATCGTCGAGGATCGCGTTCACCTCGGTGTTCAGCCTTTCGAGAATGGCCGGATCGGTGCCCGCGGGCGCGATGAAGGCGTTCCACAATTCGGCCCGGAAATCGTCCGGAATGCCGGCCTGTCCGGCGATGACCGGCACGTCGGGCACCTGCGCGAAGGGTTCGGACGAGGTGATGCCCAGCATCTTCATCTTGTCCGCCTGAACCTGCGGCAGGGCTGCCGAGGGCGCCATGAAGCCCGCGTCGATCTCGCCTCCGATGATCGAGGTGGTGACTTCGGCATAGCTGGTAAAGGGAATGTGCAGCATCTCGATCCCGGCGGCGTCGGCAAACAGTTCCGCCGTCAGATGCGCGCCCGATCCCTGCCCGACCGAACCATAGGCGATCGCGCCGGTTTCGGCCCTCGCGGCCTCGATGAAGCTGGCGATGTCTGTGGGCGCGGCCTCTGCGGCCATGGCCAGAACCAGCGGCGAGGTCGCTATCAGCGCAACCGGGGCGATGTCCTTGCCGACGTCGTAGCCGACATTCTCGACCAGCCGGGGCGAGGTCGTCAGCGGACCGTTGATGGTGGTGCCGAAGGCATAATCCGTCTTGCCCGCCAGCATCTGCTGCACGCCGATGACGCCGCCTGCGCCGGGCTTGTTCTCGACCACCACGGGCTGGCCCAGCTTCCGGGACAGCGGTTCGGTGATCAGTCGCGCCAGCACATCGGGCGACGATCCCGCCGGAAAGCCCACGTAGACGCGCAGCGGTTCGGTCGGCCATGCGTCCTGGGCCGCGGCCATGCCGGTGCCGATCATCACGGCCCCAAGTGCCAGCAGCGCCCTGCGATTGAACTGCTTCATCCTCTTTCCTCCCGGTAAAACGCGAAGGAGGTGATGCGACGGGCTTGGCCGAAGGTCAAGCGTCAGGCTCAGCCGATGCGGCTGACCGAGACGGTCTGCGTGACCAGTTCGGCCGGACACGAGGTGGTCATGAAGGCCACGTCCACGGCGTCTCGTCCCACCGCGATGATGGCGATTTCGTCAGCCTTCGCCATGCCGGTCGGATCGACCAGATGCCAGGCGCCATCAAGAAAGACCTCGACGACGGCGTGGAAATCGGGCGGCTGGACCGAGGGGGCGAAGACGCTGACGATGCGGGCCGGAATCTGCGCGGCGCGGCACAGGGTCAGCATCAGATGGGCATAGTCCCGGCAGACGCCTTGCCGTTCCAGGAAGGTGTCCACGGCCGTCGTGCCGGCGTGGCTGACGCCCGGAACATAATCCAGTTCGGCCTCGATCCAGTCGCGGATCGCCATGACCTTGCGGCCGCCCTGGAGGCCATCGAACCGCTTCGAGACATAGGGGGTAAAGCGTTCGGCCTCGCAATAGCGCGAGGGCAGAAGATAGCGCAGCGCATCGCCGGGCATCCGGTCGATCTCGACCAGGGCGAGGGAGTCGAAATCGGGCCGCGGCCGCGTCACCAGAACCTCGGCGGTATAAGAGCAGCGGATCTGGCGTGTGGCGCGGATGATGATGCGCTCGCCGATACCCTCTTCCGCGGGGACGCGGGCGAAATGATCCACCGGGCCGGTGTCGATCGAGGTTCTGATCAGTTCCTGTCCCTGTGCGCCGGCGGCTTCCAGAACGAGGATCGCAGGCCCGGGTTGGGCGAGGCGGTAATCCAGCTCGACCTCGATCTTCATCCGCATGGCTGATCCTTTCGTGATGGGCGCCCGGCCAGGGCGTCGGCCGGGACGCAACCGCGCGGCGCCTTGCCTATTTCGGGACCCGGGCGCCGTCGTGCAAGCCCCGGCAGACGACGGCCATGACACTCAGCGGCGGCGCATCGCATTGGCCAGCGCGGCACCAAAGGCACCCGCCGCGGCATCCGGTCCGGGGGCCGGATCGGGTGCCGCGGCGTGATCGGGCCCGGCCTGTCGGGTGGCTCCGGCCCCGCCATCCTTGCGCATGGTCAGCCCGATCCGGTTGCGGGCCAGGTCGATCTCGGTCACGCGGACGCGAATCACGTCGCCGACCTTCACCACCTCGTTCGGATCCTTCACGAAACGGTCGGCCAACTGGCTGATGTGGACCAGTCCGTCCTGGTGCACGCCGATATCGACGAAGGCGCCGAAGGCTGCGACATTGGTGACGGTGCCTTCCAGCGACATGCCGGGTTTCAGATCGGTGATCCGATCGACGCCATCGGCGAAGCTGGCCGTGACGAAGCCGGGGCGCGGATCGCGGCCGGGCTTTTCCAGTTCGGACAGGATGTCCCGGATGGTCGGCAGGCCGAAATGCGCGTCCACGAAGGTCTCGGCCCGAAGGGATTTCAGCGCCCCGGCCTGACCCATGATGGCGCGGATGTCGCGGCCACAGGCGGCGACGATCCGACGCGCCAGGCCGTAGGCCTCGGGGTGCACGGCCGAGGCGTCCAGCGGCTCATCGCCGTCGCGGATGCGCAGGAATCCGGCGCATTGTTCGTAGGCCCGCGGACCAAGCCCCGCGACCTTCTTCAGCGCCGCGCGGGATCGGAACGCCCCCTGGGCATCGCGATGGGCGACGATGTTCTGCGCCAGCGACGGGCCCAGTCCGGCCACATGGGCCAGCAGCGGCGCCGAGGCCGTGTTCAGATCGACTCCGACGGCGTTCACCGCATCCTCGACCATCGCCTCCAGTGTCCTGGCAAGCTGGCGCTGGTCCACGTCGTGCTGATACTGCCCGACGCCGATGCTTTCGGGCGGCACCTTGACCAGTTCGGCCAGCGGATCCTGCAGGCGGCGCGCAATCGACACCGCGCCCCGCAATGACACATCGAGATCCGGAAATTCCCTTGCCGCCAGTTCCGAGGCGGAATAGACCGATGCCCCGGCCTCGGAGACGATGACCTTGGTGGGCGCCCTTGCGCCCCTTGGCAGCCGTTTCAGCAGATCGCCCACCAGACGCTCGGTCTCGCGGCTGGCGGTGCCGTTGCCGATGGCGATCAATTCCACGCCGTGGCGCGCGATCAGCGCCGCCAGCGCCGATTCGGCGCCGCGCAGGTCATTCCTGGGCTGGAAGGGATAGATCGTCGTCGTTTCGACCAGCTTGCCGGTGCCATCGACCACTGCCACCTTGACCCCGGTGCGTATGCCGGGATCCAGGCCGATCGTCGCGCGCGGCCCGGCAGGGGCGGCCAGCAACAGATCCCTGAGATTGCGGCCAAAGACGCGGATCGCCTCGTCATGGGCGCGTTTGCGCAATTCCGTCAGCAGGTCGATATACATCGTGTTCGACAGCCGGATGCGCCATGTCCAGCCCGCCACCTGCCGCAGCCACCGATCGCCCGGCCCCTCGCCCAGCGGCCCAAGCGCCTGCGCCACGATCCCTTCGGCCCGCGCCGACCCGTCTTCGGAATCGGGCGCGATGTCGATGGTCACGATCTCTTCCTTCGCGGCGCGAAGGATTGCCAGCGCACGATGCGCCGCGATCCCGGCCCATGTCTCGCGATGGTCGAAATAATCGCTGAACTTGGCCCCGGCCTGTTCCCTGCCGGCAATCACCCTGGCCGCGACCACGGCCTCGGCCCGCATGAAATCGCGCAAGGCCCCCAGAAGTGCCGCGTTTTCAGAAAGTTCCTCGACCAGAATGTCGCGGGCACCGTCCAGGGCGGCCTTCTGATCGGGCACTGCATCGCTGACATGGGCCGCCGCCAGCTCCGCCGGATCGGCGGCGCGGTCGTCGCGAATGGCGCGCAGCAGCGGTTCCAGCCCCTTCTCTCGGGCGATCATCGCCTTGGTCCGGCGCCTGGGCTTGAAGGGCAGATAGATGTCTTCCAGCGCCGCCTTGGTCTCGGCCCCGGCGATGGCGCGGGCCAGATCGTCGGTCAGCCTGTCCTGATCGCGGATCGCGGCCAGGATCGTCCGCCGCCGCGAGTCCAGTTCGCGAAGGTAGACCAGACGTTCGGCAAGGGTGCGCAACTGGCTGTCGTCCAGCCCGCCCGTCACCTCCTTGCGATAGCGGGCGACGAAGGGCACGGTCGCGCCGCCGTCCAGCAGACCGGCGGCCGCCACCACCTGCGCGGGACTTGCGCCGATTTCGGTCGCGATGGTGCGGGCGATGCGGTCGGCGTCCATACGGGTCTCTCCCAATTGTCGAAGCAACGTCATATCGTCCGACCGATGCCGCGCCAATCCCCCGGACCGTCGCACCCGGCCCGCCGCGCCTTCAGCCCTTTTCGACCAGTTCCAGCACCTCTTCGGCCAATGCCTTGTTCGAGACGCTGTCGCGGACCGCCTGCCGCAGCGCCGAGGACCGCCTGAGGATGCGGCGGAAGTCGGTTTCGTCCAGCAGCAGCAGATTCGTGGGCGTGATCGCGCGCACCTCGGCCCGGCGCGGCTTTCGCGTCAGAACGCCCATCTGGCCGAACATCTCGCCACGTCCCAGACGCGTGGTCTGACCGGCGACGATCTGTTCGACCGCGCCCGACGAGACGAAATAGACCCGCCGCGACGGGCTGTCCTTGCGCGAGATGACCTTGCCCGCATTGACATAGCGCGAGCGCAGCGACCGCGCCAGACGGCGCAGTTCCGCCTCGTCGAGATCGGCGAAAAGCGGGAACTGCCGTGCCAGTTCTTCCTTGCGCAGTGCCAGATCCAGGCGCGGGCGCCCCTCGGCCTGATGGCGGCGGCGTGCGATGTCGGTCATCAGCGCGGTATGCAGTTCCGATCCGATCAGCCCGTCCTCGCGCATGGCGGCATATTCGCGTTCCTCCAGACGCAGCGCAGTGCGACGGATGAAGCGGCGTTCCAGTTCCTCGGCATAGCCGGGATATTGCAGGCGCAGTCCCTCCAGCGCGGTTTCGACCGCTTCTTGCCGGCGCGACAGCAATTCATGCAGCAATTCGGCCACGCGGCGGCCGTGGATGCGACGGATACGGCTGTCGAGAAATCGGTGAATATCTCTCAGGATCAGTCGTTTGGCCAGCAATGCCTCGAAACGGTCTGCGGTCATGCGACCCAGCGGGGCGGGAAGGCGCAGCCGGTCGCGCAGGAACGCGGCGATGCGGAAGGGCAGGCCATAGCGGAGGCTGCGCCGCGCCGCCCGCTGATAGCCATGCCGGCCGCCGGTGCGCGCGCCCTCGATCAGCCGGTCGGCGTCGAACAGCATCTTTTCCGACAGCCGGGCGCTGATGGCCCGTTCGCGGAACCGTTCCAGGATCGTCTCGCGTTCATGCGCGGCCAGCGCGATCAGGCCCAGCGTGATGCGGTCGCGGTCGAGGATCTGGGTATTGTCCTCGGCCTCGGCCTGCTCGACGGCGCGGTCCAGCCGCGCGGCGAAACGCTTGGCCTCGGAACGGACGGTCTCGCGCGTCAATTCGTAATTCTCGGCCGTGCTGGCCACCTGTTCGCGCACCGATTGAAGGGCGACGGCGATCACCTGGTTCGACAGCGCCTCGTCCAGCGGCGACAGCCGGTCCAGCCCCAGCCGCCCGATCACCCAACGCAGCGTCGTGCCCTGCACCAGCAGCGTGAACAGCGTGAACCCGGTGGCGAGGATGCCGACCAGGCGCTTGGTCTCGACCGGAACGCGCAGGCTTTCGGTGACGGCCAGCGCCAGCGCCAGCGTGACCGCACCGCGCAACCCGCCCCAAAGGATCGCGATCCGGTAGGGACGCTCCACTGCGGGCGACAGACGCAGCAGCGACAGGATCGGCAGCAATCCGAACAGGATGATCGCGCGGGCAAGAATGGCGGCCAGGATGACGACAAGGATCAGCGCGTAATCGCCCGGTCGCACGTCGTCCAGCAGCCGCGGGATCAACAGCGCGGCCAGGATGAAGATCAGCGCCCCGGCCCAATGCGCCAGCAAATCCCAGACCTCGCGAAGATTGGTCCAGAGGCCGGGCGACAGCCGTGCCGGCCCCATCAGGTTCAGCGTCAGCCCCGCCGCCACGACCGCGACCACGCCCGAGGCGGAAAAGAGCTGCTCGGTCCCGATATAGGCCAGGTAGGGCACCGCGACCGAAACCGAGATCTGGGCCAGTTCGTAGCGTGTGAACCACGCCATCAGGATCAGTGCCGCCCGCGCGGCCAGCCAGCCACCGACAACGCCGCCCGCCATCAGCCAGGGAAAACCGCCGATCGCTTCTGTCAGGCTGGGGTCGGGCAGGCCCATCATCACGAATCCCATGAACAGGCCGAACAGGGCGATGGCGGCGGCGTCGTTCAGCAGGCTTTCGCCCTCGATGATCCGCGCCAGCCGGCGCGGCGCCGACAGCGACCGGAAGATGCCGACCACCGCCGAAGGATCGGTGGTCGACACGATCGCGCCGATCAGCAGGCAGACCACCAGCGGCAGCCCGCTGACCCAGGCCAGCGCGTAGCCGATGGTCAGCGTGGCCACGAAGACCGCCACCACCGCCAGCACCAGGATCGGCACCCAGTCATCGGCCATCCGGCGGACATTCATGCCCAGCGTCGCCTGAAAGATCAGCGTCGGCAGGAAGACATAAAGAAAGACGTTGGACCGGATCGGCAGCGCCAGGATCGATTCCGCCACCGGGTTCAGCGCATCGGTCAGATCGGTGCGCAGCAGGAACAGCGCCGCAGCGCCGATCAGGATGCCGAAAGCCGCCAGAATCACGCTGTAGGGCAGCGAAAGACGCGCCGCCAGCGGCTCGGCCAGGGCGATCAGGATGAACAGTCCCGCAGTGATGGTGGTCAGAACAACGATGTCCATGGGCCTGCGATAACTGGAAAATCGCCGGCAGGGAATATGGCAGGACCCCGCCGGATCGCGCTTTTTCGTGACTGCGCCACCGGCTTGCGCAGCCCGCGCCTGCGCCGGGGGTCCCGGGGGACGCGCAGTCCCCCCGGCGGTCGCGGGACGCAGGAAGGCAGGCAACACGGGCAGCCCGGCCGACAAGGTCATTTGCTCCTGCCGCCGGCACGGGCATGATGCGGGCAGATGAGCACGATCCTGCAACAGCGGCTGGCTTTCGCGCCCTGGGCCGATCCGCGCACAAGGCGCCTGCCCGGCACCATTCCCGTGACCGAGGCCGAATGGCTGCTGACCGACGATGCCTTCGCCGCTCAGATGGCGCTGCGCGACGATCTGATCGCCACCCGGCCCGGCCGCGTGCACGCCTTGCACGAAGACGCCCGTCCCGCCGCGGCCGAGCTTTACCGCCGGATCATGCGCCTGCTGCCCGACCGCGGCTATGATTGCGGCCCGGCGGTCCGGCGTCCCGATGGCGTTCTCGTGCTGCCGGATCCGCAGATGCCGCTGATGACGCTGGGCCGGTTTGTCGCCGAGGATCTGTGCCTGATGATCCCCGGCCCGGATGGCCGGCATGTGCTGGGCGGCGCGATCCTGTGTTTTCCTGCGGGCTGGTCCCTGTCGCAGAAATTCATGCGCCCGATGATGCGCATCCATCGCCCCGTCGCGTCCTATACCGAGGATATCGGCCGCCGCGTCCAGCGGCTGCTGGATGGGCTGCGCCCCGGTCCGGGCCTGATGCGCGGCACGGCGCATCATTCCGACGCGCCGCTGCACCACCCCCTGACCGAGGAACAGGACCGCATCCCGCCCGACCCCGCGCCCTTCATCCGGGTCGAGCGGCAATGTCTGTTCCGCCTGCCCGAAACCGGCGCGGTGGTCTTCTCGATCCATACCAGCGTCATCCGCCCCGAGGCGCTGGACCCCGATCAGCGCCGGGCCCTGCGACAATTTCCGATCCGCCACGGCACCTGAAGCCATGCGCCAGATGGGACGCAAGCTTGCGCCGCGCGCCGTTGAAAACCTCCGGCCCGCCGCACAGGTCGAATGGTCAAAGCACAGGACAGGCAGAAAGGACGCCAGATGCCAACCCTTTTCGATCCGCTGACACTCGGGGCCGTGACCTTGAAGAACCGTCTCGTGATGGCGCCGCTGACGCGCGCGCGCGCCGGCGGATCCCGCGTCCCGAATGCGATGATGGCCGAATATTACCGCCAGCGCGCCAGCGCCGGCCTGATCCTGACCGAGGCGACGTCGGTCACGCCGATGGGGGTGGGCTATGCCGATACGCCCGGCATCTGGAGCCAGGAGCAGGTTGAAGGCTGGGCACGGGTGACCCGCGGCGTCCATGCCGAGGGCGGGCTGATCTTTCTGCAATTGTGGCATGTCGGGCGGATCTCGGCGCCGCTGTTCCTGAACGGCAAATTGCCGGTCGCGCCAAGCGCGATCCGGCCCGAGGGCCATGTCAGCCTGGTGCGGCCGCAGCAGGAATATGTCACCCCCCGGGCACTGGAGACGGATGAAATCCCGGCGATCGTCGAAGCCTATCGCCAGGGCGCGCAGAACGCGAGGGCGGCGGGCTTCGACGGGGTCGAGATTCATGGTGCGAACGGTTATCTCATCGACCAGTTCCTGCAAGACAGCACCAACAGGCGGACCGACCGCTATGGCGGAAGCCTTGAAAACCGCACCCGTTTCCTGGAGGACATCGCAGATGCGGCAATCGGGGTCTGGGGCGCGGATCGGGTGGGCCTTCACCTTGCCCCGCGCGCCGATTCGCACGACATGGGCGACAGCGACCGCAGCGCCCTGTTCACCCGCGTCGCCGACCAGATGCGCCAGCGCGGCCTGGCCTTCCTGTGCCTGCGCGAACATCCGGCCGAAGACAGCCTGCTGGACGCCATCAAGGCCGCCTTCGGTGGTCCGATCATCGCCAATGAAGGGCTGACCCGGGACAGCGCCCGCAGCCTTGTGGGCCAGGGCCGCGCCGATGCGGCGGCTTTCGGACGCGATTTCATCGCCACTCCGGACTTGCCGCGCCGGTTCCGCGAGGGACTGCCCCTGAACCCGCAGGATCCCTCGACCTTCTATGCGGGCGGCGAAAAGGGCTATATCGACTATCTCCCGGCGGAAGCCGCAGCGTAACGCGGAAACGGCCGGCGCGAGGCGCCGGCCGCGACGCCCCGGCCTCGGCAGGCGTCATTCATGGGCCGGATCCCGCGCTGCTTGTGTCCTCCGGTCATTGCCGGGCGCGACCGCAGGATTGGCGATCCCGCGGCGGTCGTGGCGGGGGCGACGCCGCCTTGACCGGCGGCAGCCTGATCTGGTCCGATGAGCCTTCGCGCGCGCCGCGATCGGTCCGAGCGAATCGGTTGCGCCCGGCTGCGGTCTGTGATCACTTCAAGCCATCCACAGGGGTGCCCCGTATGGCCGGGGCTGAGATGCGGGCGCGACGCCTGCGGACCCTCAAAGCTGATCTGGGTCATGCCAGCGGAGCAAGGAGGAACGAATGTTCACCGGCGCACAGATTTCCCTTTACCCGATGACGGACAGGTTCATCGACGTCATCACCGATGCGCTGGCCGCGCTTGGGCCCTATCGCGACCGGCTGCGGATCGAAACCGACGATATCTCCACCCTGCTGGTCGGTCCGCCAGAGGTGCTGTTTCCCGCGATCCGCGACCTTTTCGTCGCCGCCGCCGCCACGCGCACCCATGTCGTCCTGCACGCAACCCTGTCGCGCGGCTGCCCGGGCGAGCCCGACGATCCGATGTGCCGCAGCGACGCGATGGACACATCCCGCGAGCCCCTGGCCCTGCGCCAGGCGGCAGCGCAAGAGGCCTTGCGCGACGCCCCCGAAACCGGAGAAACCGCAGCCGCGCAGCTTTCGCTCTATGTCATGGGCGGCGGCGACCACATGGCCGAAATCTATGGCTGCATCGAGTTTCTTCGCGACAGCGGCGTCTTCGATCGCGCAAAGAACTTCTGCACGCGACTCGGGGGCGATGCCGGTCCCGTCTTCGCCGCGCTCGCCCAGGCGTTCTGCCGCTTCGGTCCGCCCGAAGGGCATGTGACCATCGACCTGACCGTGTCGGCCAATAGTCCCTCCGCGGCCTGATCCGATGCCCAAACCCACGATGCGCGAGCGCGTCACGCGCGCGCTGCCCGCGATCCTGTCGGTCGGCACGCTGATCGCGCTGTGGCAGATCCATGTCAGCCTGTCGGGGATCCCGCCGAGCGTCCTGCCATCGCCCGGCCGGGTCGCCGGACAACTGGCGGCGAACCGACAGGTGATCTGGGCGAATACGGTGCCGACGATCCAGGCGACGCTGCTGGGCTTTGCGGTCTCGCTGGGCGCGGCCTTTGCGTTCTCGGTCCTGATCGATTTCGCGCGTCCGCTGCGCCGGGCGCTGTTTCCGGTCTTCATCATCAGCCAGACGCTGCCGCTGGTGGCGATCGCGCCGCTTGTCGTGCTCTGGTTCGGCTTCGGCCTTGGCCCCAAGATCGCGCTGGTCGCGCTGGTCACGTTCTTTCCGATGCTGGTGGCGCTGGTCGATGGCTACGAGGCGACCGAGCCCGAGATCGAGCAGCTTCTGGCGACGATGGGCGCATCGCGGGCGACCATCTTCCGCCGCGCGCGGTTGCCTTCGGCACTGCCCTTTTTCTTCGCCGGTCTGCGCATTTCGATCACCTATGCCGTCGTCGCGGCGATCTTTGCCGAATATGCCGGGGCGGCGCGCGGGCTGGGCATCTACATCCTGAATGCCAAGAACAATTTCCGTCCCGACCTGGTTCTGGCGGCGGTCTTCGTCAGCGCCGCTCTGACGCTGGTCCTGTTCGCGACGACGGTGCTGCTCCAACACCTGTCAATGCCCTGGCGGCAGGTCGAGGAGCAGCGGCCATGAGCCTGCTCGACATCCGCGACGCCGCGGTTCGGCTGGGCGGAACGGCGGTTCTGGACGGCGTGTCGCTGCACGTGGAGCGCGGCGAGTTCGTTTCGATCCTCGGTCCCTCGGGCGCGGGCAAATCGACGCTTTTCAGACTGATGACCGGCGGACTTGCACCCGATCGCGGCGAAATTCTGGTCTCCGGGCGCCCGCTGGCAGCGGGTAATAGGCCGTTTGCCTTCATGCCGCAGCGCGATGCGCTGATGCCGTGGCGGCGGATCATCGACAACGTGACGCTGGGGCTGGAAGTGCAGGGCCTGCCACGGCGCGAAGCGCGCGCCCGCGTCGCCCCGCTTTTCGCGCAGTTCGGCCTGGACGGATTCGAACGTCACTGGCCGGCACAGCTTTCGGGCGGGATGCGCCAGCGCGCAGCACTTTTGCGGACCGTCGTGCAGCAGCGGCCGGTGATGCTGCTGGACGAACCCTTCGGCGCGCTCGACGCGCTGACCCGCGCCGGGATGCAGCGATGGGTCGAGGCCCGCTGGCAAGATCACCGGTGGACCACGCTGCTCGTCACCCATGACGTGCGCGAGGCGGTCAGCCTGTCGGATCGCATCTATGTCCTTTCGCGCCGACCCGCCCGTGTTCTGGCGGAATTCGCGGTTCCGCTTGGCCGTCCGCGCCTGGCGCATGGGCTGCCCGCCGCGGCGCTGGCGCTGGAAACCGAAATCCTCAACACCCTTCTCGACCCGCAAGGAGACAAAGATGAGATGCCTCGCATTCGCCCTGACCGCCCTGATCGCCGCGCAACCGCTTGCCGCTGAGCAGGCGGTCAAGGTCGCGCTGGACTGGACGCCCAATACCAACCATGTCGGCCTCTATGTCGCCCAGGCCAAGGGCTGGTACGACGATGCCGGCCTGGACGTCGAAATCCTGCCCTACACCGACACCGCCTCGGGCACATTGCTGGCCAGCGGTGTCGCCGAATTCGGCGTGCTCAGTTCCTGGGGCTTCTACACGCAGCGCGCCGCCGGCGCGGACCTGATGCCGGTCTTCGCCGTCTACCAGCACGAGACCGGGCGCCTGGTCTTCAACGCCGACCGCGACGACATCGACACACCCGCCGACCTTGACGGGCTGACCTATGCCGGTTTCGGCAGCGCCTGGGAAGAGGCGCTGATCACTACGATCATCCGCGCGGCCGGCGGCAAGGGCGAATTCAAGACCGTGACGCTCGGGACCTCGGCCTACGAGGCATTGGCCAGCGGCCGCGCCGATTTCACCCTCGAGGTCGCGACCTGGGAGGGCGTCAACGCCAGACTTCAGGGCCGCGAGCAGCGCGCCTTCCGCTATGCCGATTACGGGGTTCCCGACCAGCAGACCACCTTCATCGGCAGCCGTGGCGAATGGCTGGAGGCGAACCCCGAAACGGCAAAAGCGTTCCTGGCCGCCACCCGCCGCGGCTATGCCTTTGCCGCCGAGAACCCCGAGGCCGCCGCCGAGATCCTGATCGGGGCGACCGAAGGAATGCTTGGCAATCCCGAGCTGATCCGCGCCTCGATGCAGGCGATCGTCGATGGCGGCTATCTGACGGACGAGAACGGGCAGGTCGGCACGATTCAGCCGGACCGGATCGAGGCCGTCGGCAGCTTCCTGGTCGACGCCGGGATCCTGCGCGACGAAGCCGGCGATGTCCTGACCGAAAAGCCCGATTTCTCGACCTGGTTCACGAACGAATACCTCGACCGTTAGCAACGTGGCGCGCCCCTGCCGCAGGATTCTAGAGGATGGCCGACAAGGCATCGGGGTTCAGCAGCTCGATCCGCTGTCGCGCCGTCCTCAGGATGTCCCGCCGCGCAAGTTTCGTCATCGTGCGGCTTACGATCTCGCGGTTGGCGCCGATGCTGGCCGCGATCTCGGCATGGGTGGGGGCATGGTCCAGGACACCGCCGGTCTCCAGCTGGCCGCGTTCGACCGCCAGGGCGATGAGGTACGAGACGACACGTTGCTCGACCGTGAAGCTGGTCAGTTCCATATTGCGTGCGGTCAGCGCGCGCACGCGCGACACGAGATCCGTGACCACGCGGTGCCGGACCAAAGCCACGGTTTCGAACAGCGACAGGAAGCATTTTTGCGGCATCACCAGAACCCGCGTCGGCGCCCGCGCCACGACCGCAAGCGACCGATCGCCGTCATCGAGCGCCGCCAATTCGCCGAGATAGGATCCGGTGGAAAACCGTGAAAAGATGATCTCGCGCCCCTCGGGCGTCCAGTAAACCGCCAAGAGCGCGCCCGACAGCAGGAAATAGACGTCGCGCGACATGTCCTGCTGGTTGAACAGCACTTCCCAGCCAGCCAGCGATCTTTCCTGGAACTGCACGTCGATACCGGCCAGATCGGCCGCCCTGACGCCCGCCAGAAGGGGCAGGTCGAACGACAACAGGCCGGTCATTGTGACAGAAGAACTTTGGCGCGACCCAGTTCGGGCAGGACCGCATCCCTGGGAAAGGCATTCAGCGCCGCGGCGAGGCCCTGATCGTCCGGCACATCATGGCATGACAGATCCAGCGTCGCGCGCAGGCTCCAAAGTGCCGCCCCCTGCCGGGTCGCGGTATCCAGCGCCAGCTTCATCGCGGCCTCGGCCTCGCCCGGGTGATTGTCGCTGCGGCAAATGCCGGAATGGATGCGAAGGATTTCGGGATACCAGCAATGCAGCCCGCTTTCCCGCGCCTCGACCACCGCTGCCGAGGAAACGTGATAGGCCTCGGTCACGCGGCCTGCCGCTGCCAGACGCTCGGCATAGCAGGCCGAGAAATAGGGCAGACCCACCCTGGCACCGATCGCGCGCTGCAATTCGATATTGGCCTTGAACGCGGCAAGGCCCGGTTCATCCAGGCTTTGCGACGGATCCATGATGAAACTCCACGTCGCGCCGGTGACCTGCCAGAACACGGCCCCCTGTTCGTCGGCCAGCGCCATGCCCCTGCGCAGCCGCGCCAGCGCCTCGGGTTGCCGGCCGCAGTAGAACAGCGGCACCGCGCCCCAGATCAAGGCGTATGGCAGCATCGCCGGAATCGACAATTCGGCCTGATGCGCGTCGGTTTCCGCCACCAGCCTTTCGACCGCGTCGATCTGGCCCGAAATCGCCCGTGCCGGCGCTTCGAACATCTGCGCGGCCGCAAAGATATCCATGCCGTAACGCGCGATCATGCCCGCATGATCCGCGATCCGATAAAGGTCCCGTATCCTTTCGATCTGGCGAAACTGCGTGCGGAAGTCGCCCTGGTAGAAACATCCGCAATTGCGGGTGGCCAGCGCGGCCAGTCGCACTTCGTCGCCTCCGGCGCCCGCCGGCATGCTTTGGGCCAGGTCCGCCAGCAGGGCGTCGAAAGCGTCAGCCCGGGACTTGTCGCCGGCAATGATCGCATGGGAGAAGCTTCCGAACAGCGCCGCCGCGCTGTTAGGCCCCAGCGAGCCGGACGAAAGGGCAATCCTGTGGACCGCCCCGAAGGCGTCGCGAACGGGCTCTGCGGTGAACCCCTGCGCCTGCATCAGAACCGAGCCGCGCGCCGTCTGGCAGGCAATCGCCATTTCCGCGCGGGCCGAGGCATCGTCCAGATCGTCGCAGAGCGCCAGCGCCGTGCCGGCATGTCCTTCGGCATCGGCAAAGGCACCCTGCAGCAGCCCGATCCGGCTGGCCGCGAGATAGGACCGGATGGCCGGGCCGATCTGACGCGCCTTTCGCTGATGTCGGGCCAGCAATGCCGGGTCGCGGGATATTCGATCGACATGGCTGGACTGAAGGATTTCCGCAATGCGCCGGTGCAGCGCCTCGCGATTGCTGCGCAGGACCGAATGATAGGCCGCCTGCGCCAGAAGGGCGTGGGCAAATTCCCATTCGGCCGCGGACCGCTGCATGACGACCCCAGCCGCCCGGGCGTGTTCCAGCGCGAAGACCGGATCGGCGCTGGTCGGATCGAGGGCGCGAAGCAGATCGACCGCGAAGATGCGGCCGATCGCCGAGGCGCGCTGCAGGATCGGCTTCGCAGGGCCGGTATCGTCGATCCGGGCGGCCAGCAGATCCATCAGGGTGTCGGGAACCGTCTCCTCGACCCGACCGATCTTGAGCGCCCGCTTGGCCAATTGGTCCAGATAGAGCGGAATCCCCCCCGCCTGCTCGACCAGGCTGGCGGCATTGACGCCGTCCTGCGCGCCCAGCGACGCCAGCATCCGATGGGCATCGCCCTGCGACAGAGGATGCAGCGAGAGCGTCTCGAATACCAGCCCCGAAAGATGCTTGCCCAGCTTGGAATCCTCGCGGCTGGTGAGGATCAGACGGAACCGGGATCGTTCGGGACTGCGCAGAATGTGCTGCAATACGCCGAAACTGGCGATGTCGAACCAGTGCAGATCCTCGAAGATCACCATCCCGTCGCGCTGGACGCTTTGCAGGGCACGCCAGAGCCCGGCTTCGATCCGGGCCTTCAGCGCGAGATTGGACAATTCCGTCAGAAGCGCCGCGCCTTCGGGCAGACCCATGATCAGGGCCAGGCTCATCCGATCGGCCTTGGACAGGTCCGGAAAGCCTTGCGTGATCTCGGCAAAGTCGGGTGTCAACGATTTCAGCCGCCACGAGATCCAGTCCTTGAACGGCTGATAGCTGGAGCCGCTCTTGATCCCTTCGGCCTGAATCGTGGTGGCGATGCCGGCCCGCTGCGCCATGTGCTGCGCCACGGCGGTCTTGCCGATCCCCGCCTGCCCGACGATCAGCACCGGCATCCGGGCGGCCTCGATCGCGGCGCATTCCTTCGCGCGCCCGACCAGGTCGGCCGTTCCCGGCGCCACGTCGCGATGGGGGGCGATCTGTGGCACGAACAGCATCTGCGGCTGTGCGAAACCCTTCAGGATCTGATTTGGCACCGGCGTCAGGGTGAACTGGCCGCGCAACATCATCCTGGTGCCTTCAGCGATCATCACGCCGCCGGGTGCGGCCAGTTCCTGCACCCGCTGGGCAAGGGTCGTCACCGTCCCGGTGATCCGCGGCCAGGCCTCGCGCGTCATGTCGGGGCGCACCGCGACCTCTCCGGTGGCGACGCCGGCGCGCAGCGTGAATCCGCCCTGCCCCGCCTTATCCTGCGCCAGTTCCGTCACCGCGCGCAGCGCCGCATCCACCGCTTTCGAGGCCGCCAGTTCATCCGCGCGCGACAGGCCGAACACCGCCACGATTCCGTCGCCCAGATATTCGGTCACCTCGCCGCCATTGATCTCGACGATCTCGCCGCAGCGCCGGTAATATTCCTCGAGCCAGTCCTGCAAATCTTCCGCATCGGAGGTGCTTGCGACTTCGCTGAACCCGACCAGATCCAGAAAGACCGCCGTGACCTGCTTCCGCTCGCCCTCGGGGCGGGTCACGATCCGGGACATTGCGGCTCCTCTCGACCCTTGCCGCTGACGCTACGGCAATTTCGTTCTTTCCCCTTCTAGTTGAGCTATCCTGCTGTTGTCCAACGGATTCGACAGGGTCCAGCTGGTCCAGATCCGGAATGCGCCGGGCAATTTATGCAAACCGTTCTCTTGCACCGCGCCCATGGCAAGGGGCTGCGCGGTCATGCTGCCCTGGGGAATATTGGCCAATGCGGCATCCGTCACGTCGATCCGCGCGCTGACGCCGGCGACATAGGCCGAGGTCAGATTGAAATCGAAGGACGAGAATTGCCAGCGGCTGAACTTGCCTTCCGACACCACGATCTGCTCGGCAAGTGATTGCACCAGGCCGCAATCGGGCGAATGCGTCAGCGGCCGCGCGAAATCCTTCTGCTGGTAGCGGCCCGACCAGATCGGGCGCCCATCGGTGGCGGCGACCGAGTAGTGACCATTGCCCATCTGCAACCGGCCCATCCGCTTGTTGTAGCCATACCACCATATCCCGGCCAGCCGCGCCCAATTGTTGGTGAGGTAGAGATTGGGCAGATAGCTGAACACGCCCTCATGCCCCTCGACCTGCACGAAATTGATCGCGATGATCGCCTCGCAGTAGTTGCGATAGCCCATGATCTTGGGAAGGATCGAGGCCCGCACGCCGACCTGCTGATTGGCCAGGATCGCGACCGGGTGCTGACCCTCGGGCGTCAGCGTCTGGGGATGAAGGCTCATTCCGTCGGGCAGAACCGCCTCGAGCGCGCGGGCATCGACGGCATGAAAGCTGAACCAGCCGTCGATCCGGCCGGTGCCATAGACCGGCGTCAGCGGCCAGGGCGCGGACTGGGCATAGGGGCTGGACAGTTTCGTGGCATCCGTCGGTCCCGCATCGGGGGCAAGATCACCCTCGCCGACGATCTTAAAGTCGGCCCCGGTCAATCCGCGCGCGGCCATCAACCCAGAGATGGTCGCGGCCTCGACGCAGCCGGCATTGATCCCGCAGCGTGTCCAGTCGCCGGCCAGATAGAGGTTTTCAAAGCCCGATCCATCGGGTGGCAGGCGATACTGGACCGTGTTCGGCACGGACAGCACATAGCGTTCCGAACCGTAGAAGTTCTGCCGGAAATATTGTCCGGCAAACTTGTCATCGGGGGTCCGGGCGCCGTCGGCATAAAGAATCGAGGCGTCGAATTTGCCGGCCTTTCCCGCCCCGGGCCAGAGCCGGGTCAGCTCCGCATCGGCCCAGTTTCGCACCGCATCGGGCCAGCGGTCGGGACCGGTGCCCGCATCCTGCGCCGGACTGCAAAAATAGGCGATGGCGGTTGGCCCATCCGCCGGCCAGTCCTCTCGCGTCAGCAGATCGGACATGTCGGCCCAGGTATCGAGCGGCTCGGCGAAACTGGTGATCACCGTTCTCAGATCGCCCTGGTCGCCGGAATTATGTGCTGCGACCAGGGCGTTCCAGCCCAGTTCCTCGGGCGTTTTGGTGCACCAGAACTGCGCGGCCTGCGTTGCCACGGTGGGCAGGTTCTTCAACATCGCATTCCAGCGGGTCGAGGCCGCGGCCAGTTCCGGCGTCAGATAATGCAGCGATCCCAGCGACGCGCCCAGAATCACCAGATCGAAATCCCGTCCCTGCTCCAGGCGATAGGCGCGCCCCGACGGCACCGATTTCTCGGATTCGAAATCGACGCCCTCGGCCTTCAGCGCCGCCCCGTCCCTGAGCTGGCTCCAGTCAGGTTCCGAGGGCCAGCAGGGCAAGCCCCTGACATCGACCAGCGGCTCGTAGTCGCCCGACAGGACCTCGGCCTGTTCGACCATGTCGATGGCGACGACGGCGTTCCCGTCCGGCGCAAGGGCAAGGTTGGTGGCGGCATTGAAGTATCTGAACCGCACCCCGCGCGATTTCAGCACCTGATAATAGGGCGCGAAGACCGTGTCCCCCATCCCGGCCTGCATCTTGTAGAACAGCGCGCCCTTGTAGGTGAAGGCCAGGCGCAGCAGGCCCCTTATGGCGGTGCCCGCGCCGACCTCGCGATCGTCTGTCACGCCGCCGGGATAGCCGAAAACGTAATCGTAGCAGCCCCGGAACACGGCGGAATAGACGGCCTCGCGGCTGGCCCCGCATTGCAGCAGCCAGGTGCTGATTTCCTGATCGTCGATCGCGTCGAAGCCCTTGCGAAACAGGCCGTTGTCGATGGCACCGCGACAAAAGGCCAGCGACAGGCTGACCAGATAGCCGATCCGGCGCGCCGTGTCGCCGCCACCCAGATCGGCGGTCGCGTGCCAGATCTGGGCGTGACGGACCAGCGCCGCGAGATAAAGCGTCTGCGAGGTGGTGTGGTCAAAGGCATTGTCACGCAGCGTGGCCGCATAGGAACGAAGGTGATGCAGCGGCGAGGCCGCCGCAAGCGGCAGGGCCCTGCGAGCGAATTCGGCCTGGAACCGCGCCGGAATTTCCTGCGGCGTGGCGCCGACACGGCCATCCAGAAAACCCGCGACGGCCTGCAGCAGGGCCTTGAAGTAGCCGAAGGGCGTTGGCAACAGCCCTCCCTCGCCGGGTTGGCCGGCGATTTCGGGAAAGTCGATGCGCCAGGGCCGCAGCGACCGGGTGCCGTCGGCCTGTGTCACCTCATCGGCCAGAAGGAAATGGTTCAGTCCCCTGAACGCCTTGTCCAGCGTGCCCAGCGGCGCATCGGGGCTGCGCAGGCCGGTCCGGTTCAGGGTCTCGTAGCAATCGCGCATCAGTCGAAAACCGTTGTCGTAGAAACCGGCCCAGATATGCAGGCCGTGTTCCTCGATCCGCTGCCCCCTGGCGGCATTGCGCCCGCTGGCCCCCTTGCCGCCCAGCCGCCAGCCAATCTGGTAGAACGTGATCTGGTATCGGTCCTGCCAGTCGGGCAACTGGGTGATGGCATAGGCGGCCGTCACGGCGCCTACACCCCCGCCGATGATCGCGATCTTCCGGGGCTCGGTCTGCATGATCTCTCCTCGCCGAAACTGTCGTCAGCCGATGGGAACACGAAAAGCGCTAGGCGGGAAACTGAATCACGCCGCCGATGACATGCGCGGTCTGGTCGATCAGCGGCACGGTACCGGATGGCGGTGCCGCGCCAAGGGTGACGGTCAGCTCCGTCCCGGTCGATTGCATGTCCAGAACCCGGTAGTCGCGACCATCCACCCCCAGCGAGACGATCTTTCCCAGACTCAGCTGCGCCGCCTGGTCCGTCGTCACCTGGCCGGCCAGCGCGTCCAGATTCGTACCGCGAAATGTCATCTTCACCGTCGGTTGCTGCGCGATGACAAAGGTTTGGACCCGCGCGAAGGATCCGCCCGGTCCGAACAGCGCGTCGATGGAGAAGGCAGAGCCCTGAAGCTGCAGGCCGGTCACGTCCTTGCCGGTCTTGGCCACGATCTGCTGCAGGATCGGCAGGCTGAACCAGCCGCTCTGGCGGTCGGCAGACAGGGAAACCGGGTCGGCCCGGATCGCCGTGATCCCGGTATAGACGATCTCCAGCCCGACATGACGCGCCGCCGCCCAGGGATCGACCGGGCGCGCCGTATCCTCGGGCGCGGCCGCCACCGACAGTCGCAGGTCGGTCCGGGGAACTCGGCCCAGGCTCTGCCGGTCAAGGCTCAGGCTGGCCATGCCCGCCCCGGCATCCTCGACGTCGATGGTCACGCTCACGGTGCTTTGCCGGTTGTCCAGACCGGCATTGATCTGGTTGTTGGTGGGCAGGCCGCAATAGGCCACCGACCATGCCGACGGTCCGGTCGGCAAACCGCCATTGCCCGCCCCCGGATGGATGGAATGCGCCCGCGCCGCGGAAACCAGTGCCGCGGCCGCCTGCGCCTGCCGGGCGGATTTTTCCACCGTCTCTCCCAGCGACAGCCACGCCGCATAGGCCGCCGAGAACGAGGCCAGAACGGGCGGAAACCGGGGCGGAGTGCCGGGATAATGCGCCCCGACATACCAGGAGACATAGCCCGGTTTCGTTCGCGGCACCGCCCCCGAGGCCTGGATCATCGCGGCCGTGATCGGTCCGAATTCGGCCTCGAAGACCTGGACCACCCTGTCGCCCTGTCGGTCGAAATCCCCGATGGCCTGCTTCTGCGCCCGGATATCGGCTGTGGATGTATGATATCCGACCGAAGCCAGGATCGCGGCGAACTCGGCGCTGAAACTGCTGCCGGTCATGCTGGCGGAATGGGGTCCGTCCAGCCTGCAGATCTGGTCTATCAGGCCGAAGGTGTGCGGATTCCACATCACCGGCATGCCGTATTGCACGTTGAAATTGTAGCCCGGCGGGTAGCGGATCACGCGAAATCCCGGCTCGATCTGCGCCCCCAGATAGGCTGCGATCCTGCGAGAGATGGCTTCGGCGGCGCGGTCATCCGTTGTCTGCCCGGCCTGTGTCATCGGTCGTCCCCCATATCGGGCGGGGCGGCCATCGCGGACCGCCCCGGTTCGTGTCCGTCATGCGCCCGCTTCAGGCGCGGTTCGGCATCTCGGCTTCAGGCCGGCGGATAATCGGCGACGCCGCCCAGAACGTTGGCAACCTGCTGGGTGGGCGGCACGGTACCGATGACCTTGGGCGGCGCGAAGACCACGGTGACCTTGCCCGAGGCGCTGTCCCTGTCGACCTTGGTGATGCCGTAGCTTTCGTTGAACGACCCGACCGAGAAGATCCCGAACAGCTTCACATCCACCGAGGCATTTTCCTTGAACGAGGACGTGACCGAATTGGCCATGTCGGCCGAAAACACCATGGTGATGGTGGGCGCCTGGCTGATCACCAGGGTCTTCAGCCGCGAGAACGGCTTGCCCTGGCCGAACATCCTGGCCGGGGCATATTGGTCCGTCGGCGCGATCTTGAAGCCCGACACGCTGTCGTCGCCCGATCCCGTCACGATCGAACGCAGCAGCGATTCGTCATACCAGCCGGTCGTGTTGTCGGCGCTCAGCGTCAGGGGATCGATCTGGACGATGGTCACGCCGGGATATTCGATCGTCATGTCGAAGGAGGACGAGGACGAGGTATGCTTGGACCAGTCATAGCTGGACCCGGCCGAGATGCCGATATCGACCACATCCAGCACCGGGATTGTGAAGCCGGTCTTTCCCGCGATCGACAGGCTGGCGTCGGTGGACGAGAAATTCGAGGCCGAGACCTCGATCGATACCTTGCTGCCGCTGTCGAGACCGGCCTGGATCACCGTATTGGACGGCATCGGCGTCCAGCCGACATAATAGGTGCTGTCGGTCGTCTGCAGTCCGCCATTCGCCGCCGTGGGATTGGTGGCGTTTTCCCGGGCCGCGGCCAGTTGCAGCTCTGCCGCAGCCTGTTCTCCGGTGATCCGGATAAGCGGTGCCAGCATGTTGATATTGTTCGAGAATGCCGCCGCCAGGCCCGGAAACCCGGCCGAGGCCAACTGCCGCGCCGCGGTCGCGATATTGGCCAGGGAATGATCGGTGGGGTCCTTGCTGAAGTTCTTCAGCAGCGCCGCCAGGACGCCGGTGAACGTGACCGGCGAAACGGCGTAGGCCGCCGCGAAGCCACCCGACGACGCCTCGTTGGTGATGGCGATCTTCTGGTTGTCATAGGCGGGGTCGTTGACGATCTTCTGATCGGCCGCCGAGAACTGGTACTGCGCCGCGTTCAGGATGCGCGCATAAAGCGTGCTGAACTGCTCGTTGCCCAGCGTCAGCATCCCGTTGCTGCCGACCGCCAACGTGCCGTTGAACGTGTCGAGCATGGTGGAATTGTAGTAGGCGTTGTTGCCATATTGCACGACCGGGTGAAAGCCCGGAGGATAGCTGACGGCAGCAAAGGTTCCGGGCAACTGGCTGCCCAGAAGCGTGCCCACCTTGGACGTGATCGCATCGACGAATGTCTTTTGACTGGGCGTCAGGTCGGTGGCTGCGGCCGGGCGTTCCATTGTGATGGTGTCGGACATGGATCTGTTCCTTGATGGAGTCCCGCCTTTCGGCAGGAGGTGAAAAAGGCACCCTCGCTGAAAGATCCGGCCAGGGCCCGAGACGGGAGGGTGGCGGGTGCCGGTCCGCACCGGAACTCGCGCCCTTGTTGTATCCCGCCCGACCGACTCGCACTGTGCGCCAGAACACGAAGCCCGAAAAAAGCACCGGCGCGGAGGCCGGTGCCGATGACATGGCGCGCCGCGCGCCAGGGATACCGGCCGCGCGCGCAATCTGCCCGGCCGCTTGTCGGTCCGGGCAGCCGATGATGGTTCTAGAACCGCATCTCGAAATCCAGCGCCGCCCCCCTTGCCCCGTAGCCGGTATCGCCCAGACCGTCATAGAACGTGGTCAGGCTCAGGCTCGACGCTTCGCCCAGGCGAAACTCGGCGCCCAGGTCGATGCGCCCGCGGGTGCTGGTCGCCGTGTCGCCCGGGGCCTGCTGATCCGAAAAGATCCCGCTGATGCCTCCGCTCAGAAGCATCTCGTTGTCGTCAAGCCTCACCAGATGCTCGAAGCCCAGCCCGAAGGCCGCTTCGGTCAGTCGAATGCTTTGCGCACCGACCGTATTGCCCCGGCTGTCGACATAGCGTTTCTGCCGATCGACCAGATGCGACAGATCGAGCGAGGGGATGATCGTTGTCGTCTCGGTCCACGCGAATCGGCCTTCCACGCCGGCCGTCAGCAATGTCCGGGTGGACGAAAAATCATCCGGTGCCTGACCCGCAAGTGTCAGGGTGTTATCGCTCCGCCCATGCAGGATCGAGGCCGAAAGATAAAGCGGCTGATCGGGCAGTCGCGCCACCAGATACGGGCCGGCCAGCCAGCCCCGTCCCTCGAAGGAACCGGCGTCAAGACCCGCATCGGCGCTGTCGAATTGCAACATGGCCCCGACGATCAGGTTCTTTCCGCGCAGGAGATGCGCACCGAGGGCAAGGTGATAATAGTCCATTTCCGTCGAAACGGAATCAGACCACCGTCCCTGAGCCAGCGCCCAGAAAGTGCTGTCCTGTCCCCCGGCCCCGATGCGGAAGTTGCCCTGCCCCCGGCTTGCCCGCGCCTCGAGCCCCGAAGCTGCCGAGCCGGTCAGGAAGCCGCGCAAATCCGGCTGGGCACCGATCAGGGCGCGGCCACGGGCGGTCAGGGCGTCCGTGATCGCCTCCTGCGCGATGCGCGAGGTGTCGGGCAGGACCGTCAGCGGCGCCGCCGCCAGATTCGGGTTGGTCGCCAGATCCTCGGCAACGCCCGCGCGGACGCCGATCGTGACCTCCGCAACCGCGCCGGGCGTGATCCCGGCACGGTAGACGGCGCCGGTCCCCGAAAACGCGGTCACCGTCCCGCCGGAAACGGTCACGTCGCCGGTTTCGAACCCGACAACCGGTTCCGAGAAGGTGATCGTCACCGTGAAGGCCGACATGTCGGTCAGGGTCGCCGGGGCGCCCGAAAGCGCAACCGTCGGTGCCTCGTAATCGGGAAACAGTTCTACCGTCGTCGCCGCCGAACTGTTTCCGGGCGCGTTCGCCGCAGTGACCGAGACCGTGCCGCCCGTCATGTTGGCAGCCGACGTGACCGAGAACAGGCCGCCCGTTGCCGTCGCCTCCTGAAAGGACGCATCGGGGAAAGTCACCCTCACCCTCGCATCGGCCGCGGCGGTGCCGCCGATTGTAAGCGACCGGTCCGCATTGATCGCGGCGGTGGTGATGACCGGGGGCGGCGGGGCCGCCGCCGGCGTGACCGTCACCACAAGGATCTGCTGCACCGCGCTGTTGCCTGCCGCATCCGTCGCGTCGATCAACACCTTGCTGACCCCGACCGGAAATGCGAACGGGCTGGTGATCACGGCCCCGTCCAGGGTGAAAACGGGTGTGACCGCCTGATCGACATTGTCGGTCACCGTCGCCTTGAAACCGACCAGCGCGGTTCCGTCCGGACCGGCCTCGGCCCTCAGCGGTACGGGCGCAGCGATTACCGGCGCCACGCTGTCGCCCGGCGCGGTCACCGTGATCGC
>NZ_DHXG01000058.1:0-8174 GCF_002413585.1 Paracoccus sp. UBA5162 | reverse complement strand
ACCGTATCGGCCGGCGAGGGATCCGAGCCGTCATTCACCACCAGGCTGAAGACCAGCACCGCGTCCGCCGCGCCGGCCACCAGCACCGGCGCGGTGAAGCCCGGCGTCGCCGTCGCAGCCCCGCTCAGCGTGACCGCCGGGCCCGAACTCTGGCTCCAGGCATAGCCGAGGCTCTGGCCGGCATCGTTGGCGTCCGACCCGCTGCCGTCAAGCGTCACCGCCGCGCCCGAGCCCACCGTCCGGTCCGGCCCCGCATCGGCCGTCGGCGGCGTGTTGGCGACCATCGTGGAATTGTTGACCAGAACTGTCGATCCCGCCCCCGAGGCCCCGATGACGTAGTCACGGGTGTTTCCGTCCGCGAGCGAGGTGGCCCGGAACTCGACTCCGACGAAATCATCGGTCGCGTAGGTGCCGTTGGCGCCGTCCGACAATGTCACGACCACATTCGTCGCGCCGCATTCCGATGCGATCGCGGCCGCGGTGATATCGCCGCCGGGCCAGCTGGTGATCACGCCGCCTGACCAGTAATTCCCTCCGGAAGACTGGCTTGCCCCGTTGGGGATGAACAGGTTCAGCTGTGTCTCCTGCGCGGCGGAATCATGATAGGCGTTGAAGCTGCAGGTCAGGCCCGCGGGCGCGATGACCTGATCGAAAAATCCCGGACCCAGGGCGAGGGAGGTGGCCGGCGGAACCGTCGCGGCCGTCAGGCCCAGTCCCAATACCGCCAGAATGGATCTGAAGCGCGTCATGTCTCTGTCCCGTTCATTCTGCGTCCCCGGCGCGGACGCGCCCGGAAACGGCATTTCGAAATCTGTCTGCAGGCTAATGGCGCCATTTGTCGCATTCTGTGTTCCGGGACACAGAAGCCGTCCGGTGAAGTGAATAAACCTTGGCCGGACCGCATGGCCCCGTCGGGCCATGACTGGACACCCTTCGACACTGACAGGCTTCGGGAGAACTCAGATGGATCCATTCATTGGCATGATCGTTCTGTTCGGCGGAAATTTCGCGCCGCGCGGATGGGCGTTCTGCGATGGTCAATTGCTGGCGATCGCATCGAATTCGGCGCTCTTCAGCATTCTCGGCACGACCTATGGCGGCGATGGCCGCACCAGCTTCAGCCTGCCCGACCTTCGCGGAAGGGTGCCGATGCATGCAGGCTCGGGCCCCGGCCTGACGCCGCGGGAAATCGGGCAATCGCTGGGACGCGAGACGGTGACGCTGGACACGACGCAGATGCCCAGCCACAGCCATGAGGTCAGCGTGCTGAACGCACCTGCCGACAATGACCGGCCCTCGGGTGATCTGCTGGCACGTTCGGCGATCTATTCGGCAACGACATCGCCGACGGTGGCGCTGAACCCGGCCACAATCGCCACCAGCGGCGGCAGCCAGCCGCATGACAACATGCCCCCGACCCTGTGCATCAATTACATCATCGCTCTTGAAGGCATCTTCCCGTCGCGAAGCTAAGGGCGCATCTGCGGGGTATCGACGCGCCCTCCCCGCGTTCGGCGCCGCTCTGGCCGCCGGCCGGGCGGCAAAGGCTTCACGGACGGGTGACATGCTGTCGCGGCAGGCAATCCGTGCTTGAACCTGCGGTGAGGACATGATTCTTGCGCGAAACGGATTAGCGGCAGGTGAGACGGATGTCCCTGGCATCGGTGCGAAGGATTTTGTGGGTGCTGGCGGGCGTTGCGGCGCTGGCTTTGGCCTGGCTGCTGCTCTGGTCGGATTTTCGGACCGCGCCCGACCAGGCCCGGGAAGAGCCGCCCTTCTACGCCGATTTCGAACTGACCGGTCATGACGGCGTGGTCCGGACAGAGGACGATTTCGCCGGGCGCTGGATGCTGGTCTTCTTCGGCTTCACCAATTGCCCCGATATCTGTCCCACGACGCTGTCGGAGGTCGCGTCGGTGATGGACGGACTGGGCGATGAATCCGCCAAGGTGCAGCCGATCTTCATCTCTGTGGATCCCGAACGGGACACGCCCGGGGCCCTCGCGGAATATGTTCCCCTGTTCGATGCGGGCATCATCGGCCTTACCGGCACGCCGGAACAGATCGCCGCGACCTCGGAAACCTTCCCGATCTTCTACGAGCGGATCGAGCAAGCCTCGGCCCCGGATGGTTACACGATGAACCACACGTCGCATCTTTTCCTCTTCGACCCCGCGGCGGGCTTCGTCGATTCCTGGCCCTACGGCACGCCCGCCGAAGAAATTCTGGCCGACCTGCAAGAGAGGATCTGACCGCCATGACCCGTCTGTCCGGCGCGACCGCCCTGGGGCTGGCCTGGACCATTGCGCTTTTCGCATCGCTCGCCGTGCTGTTCATCGGCGAGGTGCTGGGCCAATCGCCCTGCGTGCTTTGCTGGTTCCAGCGCGCCTTCATGTTTCCCCTGGCCATCATCCTGGGACTCGGGCTTTGGTGGCGGGACGATCGCGTCGGGCGCTATGGCATCGCACTGGCGCTTGGCGGCGGCGCGGTCGCGCTGTGGCACCTGGGCCTCTATGTCGGGCTGATTCCCGAAAGCATCCAGCCCTGCACCGCCACAGGACCCTCCTGCACCGATGAAAACCAACTGGTCCTTGGCATTCCGATCCCGCTGATGGCGCTTGTGGCCTTTGCCCTGATCGGTCTGCTGTCGGCCCTTTCACTGAAGGAAACACGATAATGCAACGACGCGGCCTGATCCTGTCCGTTCTCGCATTGGGGACCGCCGGCTTTGGCGGTGCCGCATGGTATGCGACGCGGCCCGCGCCGACCGCCGGCGCGGCCCCCGTCACGGCGGATCGCAAAGACACGCTGATCCGAAGTTATTCTCCGGTTCTCGGGCCCGAGGATGCGCCGGTAACAATCGTCGAATTTTTCGATCCGGCCTGCGAAGCCTGCCGGGCGTTCGACCCGATCGTGAAGGACATCATGGCCCGGAACGGGGACGCCGTGCGCGTGGTGATCCGCTATACCCCGTTTCACGGCGAATCCTCGGAAGAGGCCGTGCGCGTGCTCGAGGCGGCGCGGATGCAGGATGTCTATCGTCCGGTCATGGATGCGCTGCTGCGCGAACAGCCCAGATGGGCTTCGCGCGGGACGCCGCCGCCGGGCCTGATCCTCGAGATCGCGACCGCCGCCGGCCTCGACGCCGAGGCGGCGCGCACGCAGATGCAATCGCCTGACGTCGTGGCAATCCTGAACCAGGACCGCGCCGATGTCGAAACCCTGGGTATCCGCCAGACCCCCACCTTCTTCGTTAACGACAAGCCGCTCGACCCGTTCGGCGAGGCCGAATTGCGGCGCCTGGTCTCGGCCGAAGTCGCCGCGGCGCAGAGCTGAATGGTGGAACACGGGAACATTCCGATGAAAGACCTTCTGTTCGCGGGCGCGCTGGCCGCCCTTCTGACTGTCGCCGGGCTTTCATCGCCGGCTCTGGCAGGATCCGGGGATGTCGTGGTTGCCGGCGCGTGGGCGCGCGCCTCGATCGGCGTCAAGCGCCCCGGTGCCGCCTACATGACGATTCGCAATACCGGCGAGGAGCCGGTGACGCTGACCGGGCTTGCAACTCCGCTGGCGATGATGCCCGAAATCCACGAAAGCAGGACCGATGCCCAGGGCATCAGTTCCATGACGCCCGCGGGCAGGATCACGATTGCACCGGGGGACAGCGTGGCGCTGGAACCCGGCGGGCTGCACGCGATGCTGATGGGGCTGCAAGCGCCGATGACGGAAGGCGAGACCTTTCCGCTGACGCTGCTTTTCGAGGATGGCGGCCAGACGATCGTCGAAGTGCCGATCCTCGGCATCGCCGCACGCGGACCCGGGGACTGATGCGGCGGCGGGCGTTTCTGGGATACGGCGCGGCCGGCCTTGGCGCGCTGTCGCTGACGCTGGCGGTCGGTTGGTGGCGGGTGGACGGGCCCGGTGCGCCCGACGCGGCGGGATTGCGGCCGATGGCCCTTTCCGCGATGGATTTTCGCCTGACAGATCACGAGGGCAACAGCGTCGGACCGAAATCCCTGATCGGCCGTCCGACGATGGTCTTCTTCGGCTTCACCTATTGCCCCGATGTCTGCCCGACCACGCTTTCGGACATCTCCGGCTGGCTGGACGAGTTGGGACCGGATGGTGATGAATGGAACGTGGTTCTTATCACCGTCGATCCCGCGCGCGATACGGTCCGGGCGATGGCCGATTATCTTGGCTATTTCCATCCGGCGATCCGCGGCTGGACCGGCCCGGAGCCGCAGATCGCGCGCGCCGCCGCCGGTTTCCGCGCGACCTATGAAAGAGTGCCGACCGAAAACGGCGATTATACGATGAATCACACCTCGGGCGTCTTTCTGTTCGATGCCGAGGGGCTTTTCGTCACCATGATCGACTATCACGAGCCGAGGGAATTCGCGATCCCCAAGATCCGCCGTGCCATGAAGAAAGAGGCGAAGGCGGCGAGCTGAGGCAGGGAATCGTGACGGCGCGGAACCGGCCGCCCCGTCTTAGCGGTCGCTCCGGGGCCGCCCGGCGTACCAGGCGGATACCGCGTCGATCTGTTCCTCTGTCATCCGCTCGGCGATTGCCTCCATCACCGGGGCAAAGGGGGTTCCTCCGCGCTTGCCGTCGCGCCAAAGCACCAATTGCCGGGCAAGATACCACTCGGGCTGTCCCGCGAGCGCCGGAAAATCTGGGCTTCGCGGCTTCGGCCCCAGGGCGTGGCAGCTTTGGCAGGACGGGATCCCAGCCTCGGCGATGCCGTCGAGGGCGATGCGCCGGCCCAGGGACAGCAGCGCCTCGGGCGTGGCGGGGGGGCCGCCGGGGGCGGCCATCGGCACAGTGGCATAGTCAAGATCGGTGTCACCTTCGAGGATACCGGCGGCATCCTGCGGCGTGTCCAGTGGCAGGACCAACGGCCCGGACGCGCCCAACGCTGGCTCCGCGCCTTTGCCGGCGGCGGTTTCGGGACCGGGTTCCGGCACCGGACCGGGCTGTCGGGCAAAGTATTCGGCAAGCTCGGCAAGGGTCTGCGCGTCATAGCGGCTGGCCGGCGGCTGCATGAAACCGCTTTCGCGCCTGCCCTGCGCGAAAGCCAGCAAGGTGGCGTTGAGATAGGGCGCAGGCTGGCCCGCGATGATCGGAAACGCGCCCTCTGCCGTGCGGTCGCCCCGGCCCAGCCCGTCGCGGCCATGACAGCGGGCGCAATTTTCCAATGCGTTCTCGAAAATGCCGTCCAGCGCCGCCAGCGCCTGCCCGCCCGCCTCGAGGTCGTCATCCACGACGCCGCCACCGAGGGCAAGATCGGCATAGGTCGCGGCGGTCATGTCGGGCAAGGCGCGCAGAAAGGCCACCTGCGCCCAGACCTCGTCATCGCGGCCCTGCGCCGGCCAGGCGGGCATTCCGGTATATTTGAACCCGTTCTTGACGATCCAGAACAATTCCTCGTCGCTCCAGTCGCCGACGCTGTCCTCCAGCCGCGGCGGCGACGGAACCATGTTGGCCACGACCGGCGACTGCGCCACGCCGGGTGCGCCATGGCAGGCGGCGCAGCTTGTCGCATAATTGCCGGCCGACCGCTGGATCAGCGCCGGATCGGACAGATCCAGCCCCTCGGGCTTTTCGACCGGCGTTGACTGGGTGGCGACGGCGTTCTCCAGCGTCCAGCCAAGAAACCAGCGCGTCACCGGCCAGTGTCCCGACGAGGCGGCGATGGAAACCAGCCCCGACCAGCCGACAAACAGCGCCCCGGCCATGCCGAGAGCCACGAGGCCGGCCAGCCTTTTCCAGGTCAGGACGATCCTCAGCCTCATCGGCAATCCCCGATCATGACAATCGGCAGGGTCTCGAACAGCACCGCCACGAAGGACAATGCCGCCAGCAGCAGCGTCGAGAATTCAAGAAACCCTTCGCGCGCTTCGGCCGTGTCCTGATCGTTGCGAAAGCCGCCGCCACCTTCGCGCCATTCGCGCCAGGCGCGGCGCAGGATCAGGCCGATCAGGCCCAGACAGGTCAGGGTGGCAACACCGATCATTGCGCGCGTGCCGCCGATGTCGCGGAAGGGATCGCCGTTCGGCGCGCATTGCCAGGCCACCAGCGTATAGCTGAACAGAAAGTGAAACGCCCAGATCGTCGGCGCGGCGATCAGCGTCCATAGCGTGTCCTCGGTCTTGCCCAGTCCCAGCATCGCCACCTCAGACCAGCATCGGGAAAAATGCCAGCAACGTCACCGTCACCAGTGCGGTCGCGAACATGAAATGCCAATAAAGCGCCACGTTCGAGATATCGGCGTCATGGCGCGGCGTGATCCTGCCAAAGACCGACCGCGCCAGGCAATAGCCCAGCATCAGGCTGCCCACCGCCGCGTGAACGGCGGTCCAGATCGCCAGCACCCAGACCGTCGCCGGATAGACGTGATCGGCAGGGTTCAGCCCGAAGGTCCAGGGGCCCCACAGCAGGGCCGCACCGGCGCCAAGCGACAGCAGGCTGCCCGCCGCCATCAGGCCGCGCGCGATGCCGACCCGCCCGGCGCGGTTGAGGTTGCGCGCGCCCAGCGATGCCGCCCAGGCCGCGCCGAACAGGCCCAGCGACAGGCTTGGCCACAACACGCCCGGCCCGGCCATGTTCGGCGGCGGAAAATCGGCATGGATGGTGAAATAGAACATGTAGCCGAAGGCCAGCCCGACAAAGGCCATCGCATCGCCCGTCATGGTGATGAACATCGCCCACCAGCCCGTCGATTTCGGTCCCGAGACATAGAGCGGCAGGCTGAGGCCCAGGCCGACGTTCTTTTCGGGCTTTTCGGGAATGACTGCCGTGCCGCGCCAGAGCCAGACCATGATCGACACGGTTGCCAGCACCATGGCGACCAGCGCCGGAATCCAGAACTTGAAGGTGGTGAAGATGAACACCGCTCCGGTCAGGGCGGCGGCGATCATCGGCATGAAGCTTGGCCCCGGCACCCGCAGGCACTGCTCGGGCCGGGCGTCGAGAACCGAGGTGACAAGCGTCTCGCGTTCCCCCTCTTCGGCGTCCGGCAGGTAGAAGCGCCCCTTGTCCACGTCCTCGATGAAGTTCGCCTGCTGCCACAGCGGATAGCGCGTGGTCACGATCGGAACCGAGCGGACGCCCCAGTTCTCGCCCGGCATCTCGGTCAGCCATTCCGGCGTGCCGGCGTTCCACGGGTTGCGATCGGCATAGGGTTCCCTGCCGCGCGGGCGCAGCACGTCCCAGACGATGACGAGAAAGCCGGCGGCGAAGACGAAGGCCCCGATGCTGGAGATCAGGTTCGCGGTGCCCACCCCCAGCGTGGCAGGATAGGTCCAGACCCGCCGCGCCATGCCCGCAAGCCCGGAATAATGCATCGGCAGGAAGGCGAGGTTGAAGCCGGTGAACATGATCCAGAACGCCCACCGCCCCAGCCGGTCGGACAGTTTCCGGCCGCTGACGATCGGCCAGTAGTAATAGATGCCGGCGGAAAGCGGAAACAGCATTCCGCCGATCAGCACGTAATGCAGGTGGGCGACCACGAAATAGGTGTCGTGCGCCTGCCAGTCGAAGGGCACAAGCGCCACCATGACCCCGGTCAGCCCGCCGATCACGAAGGTCGCCAGCGCGCCCGCGACAAACAGCATCGGCACCGAAAAGATCACCTGCCCGGTCAGCAGCGTCGCCAGGAACACGAAGATCTGCACGCCGGTCGGGATCGCCACCGCCTCGGAGGCGGCCGAAAAGAACCCCAGCGAGGCCGAAGGCAGGCCCGTGGTGTACATGTGATGCACCCAGAGGCCGAAGGACAGGAAGCCGGTGCCCACCGCCGCCAGAACGATCCAGGAATATCCCAGGATCGGACGCTGCGCAAAGGTCGGCACGATCATCGCCACCAGCGCGATGGCGGGCAGGAACACGATATAGACCTCGGGGTGGCCGAAGATCCAGAACAGGTGCTGCCACAGGATCGGGTCGCCGCCACGGGCCGGATCGAAGAACGGCCAGTCGAACATCCGCTCCATCTCGAACAGGATGTCGCCGGCGATCAGCGGCGGAAAGGCGAACAGGATCATCGCCGCCACCACCAGCACATACCAGCCGTATAGCGGCATCAGGTTCAGCCGCATCCCCGGCGGGCGGCATTTCAGCGTGCCCACGATCAGTTCCACCGCCGCCGCGATCGAGGCGACCTCGATGAA
>NZ_DHXG01000011.1:1057-36886 GCF_002413585.1 Paracoccus sp. UBA5162 | reverse complement strand
CACCACGTCCTCGGACGCTAACCCGTCGCGCCAGGAACAGGTTGCCGAGCGCGAACAGCGTGAGCAGTTGGGCGGGGTTCTTGGCGAGGCCGCGGTATCGGGTCTTCGCGCCGCCGAACTGGCGCTTGATCACCCGGAAGGAATGCTCGGCCCTGGCGCGCACCTTGGCGATGATCCGGTCAATCCGCGCATCGACGGGATGCAATTGGTCCCCTTGGGAGCCCTGCGCATCACGCCCCAGAGCTTGCCTGGCCCCTTGAACTCGGCCTCGCGCTCGGCGCTGACATATCCCTTGTCGGTCCAGACCGAGCCTTCCTCCCCATGCAGCAGTTCGTCCCAGACCTGGCTGTCGTGCAGCCTGGCGGTCGAGGTCTCGAGGCCGTGCGTCACGCCCCTGTAGGCATCGATGCCGATGTGCGCCTTCATGCCGAAATACCAGTCGTTGCCCTTTTTCGTGGACAACATCTGGGGGTCACGGGCGCCCGACTTGGTCGAGGACGGCGCATCTATGATCCTTGCATCCACCAGCGTCCCCGAGCGCAAGCCGATACCCTTGTCCGCAAGGTGGACAGCGTCACCTACGGCCGCGCGGCTGGCGCTACGCCATCACCGGCGACACAGCCTTTGCGGCTGTATCCATCATGCGCTTCAGCGGGGAGAAGGCGCGCTTCGCCAAGGGCTCCAGCCCTAGCTTCATCATGCGATAGTTTGTTCGGTCATGATGCAACTCGCGTAGAACCGCAGCATGTCGGTCGCGCGCCGCCCGAATATCGACCCGGAGCGTCTGGCGGTCCTTTGGCTGGGCTTCGACCAGGGCATGACGCTGTTCACGATCACGCTGAAGCGGCCAGATGACTTCCATCTGGCTTTGCTTTTCAAGCGAAGTGCGTTTGACGGTCACGCGGTCCGGAAGGCCGCATAAGCCTTTGCGCAATTGTGCCGATCTTGCCGCTGCTTCGGAAACGGCTCGCTCTTTCTGCCTGAGGACCGGAATGCGAATCGGCATGGCGCGACCATTCCGCCCCTCGAAGGGTCCCGGGTCCGGCGACGGTCAGCGTGCCGCGACACCACCGAGGAAGCCTTGCCTGCCGGACCAGCCGATCCGATCAGAACCCGAACGAGAATTTGCGCACGATGCCCAGTCGCAGGGCGGGCTGGTAATCATCCTGCACGATGGGCGAATCCGCCGCATCGCCAATCAGCTTGCCATATTCAACCTCGCCCAGGATGGCGGTCTTGTCGTTGATCGCGTAGCGCGCGCGAAACTTGATCGCGGCGGAATTGAATCCGCCGCCGGGGCTGTATGTCGAATAGCCGCTGGCGATCGCCTCGGAGGGCGAGACGCCGAAATAGGTGCCGTTGTAGTCGTCGTTTCCGTAGCCAAGCTCCAGCCCCGACCACAACGTCACGCGGTCGCTGAGATCGGTCCGGTAGGTCGCGCCGACCTCGCCCGTCAAGCCCTCGTTGCCGCCAAAGCCCCGCCGCAGCGTTCCATAGGCGGTGACAGGCCCGGCACCATAGCTGACCTTGGCCCCAACCTCATAGGAACGGTCGATCTTGTCCAGCCCGGCCAGCGCCGCATCGTCGGAAGGATCGCGCGGGCCGACCAGACCCAGCGACGGCGCGATCGAAAAGCCCTGCTTCTCGCCGCCGGCGCCGCCCAGCCGCGCGTTCTGCCAGATTACCCAGGGCGAGACCTCGGCATCCTCTGCGCCCGGATAGGTCGGCTTGCCCTGCACCCCCAGCCCCAGTTCGACCGAGAAGTCGCGCCCGCCGGTCGCGCCGAAATCCTGCGCCAGCGCCGGCGCGGCCAAGGGTGCTGCAAAGAGCGCGGCAAGCAGAAGCTTTTTCATCAAGCAAAATCCGTCGGCATGACTATCTGAACTCTCTTTACGGGCGAATCGGGCCGTCGCACAAGCCGGTGCCTCACAATCCGCGCGGATGGCCGCGACGCGCGCGCATCCTGGCAACAGAATCAACCGGTTTCGGCGGCTTCCAGGTTTTCCAGCGCGGTCAGCCACAGTGTTTCGGCCCGCGCCATGGCCTGCGTCGCCTCATCGCGTTTCAGGGACCATTTCCGCGCTTCGTGCGGATCGTTGTAAAGTGACGGGTCGGCCAGTTTCACATCCAGCTTTTCCAGCATCTCGGTCAGCTTCTGCACCCTTTCCTCGGCCCGCCGGACCTGGGACCGCAGCGACAGCAATTCATCGCGCGGCGCGCGCCTGGGGGCGGGTTTCGACGTCTCGGCCTTCGGCTTGGGGTCGTCATCGCCCGACAGCAGGAAACGGCGATAATCGTCCAGATCACCCTCGTAGGCCGTTACCGCGCCCTCGTTGACCAACCACAGCCGGTCTGCGACCAACCCCAGCAGGTGCATGTCGTGGCTGACCAGCACCACCGCGCCGGTATAATCGTTCAGCGCCTCGGACAGCGCCTCGCGGCTTTCGATGTCGAGATGGTTGGTAGGTTCATCCAGGACCAGAAGATGCGGCGCGTCGATGGTCGCAATCAGCAGCGACAGCCGCGCCTTCTGGCCGCCCGACAATTGCCCGACGCGGGTTTCCGCCTGCGCCTCCATCAGCCCGAATCCCGCGAGCCGGGCGCGCAGCCGGGCCGGAGCCTCGTCCGGGCGCAGGCGGCGCACATGGTCGATGGGGGTTTCGTCCAGGTAAAGCTCATCGACCTGATGCTGGGCGAAATAGCCCACGCGCAGCTTGCCCGATCGGATCAGCTTGCCCGCCATCACGTCCAGCCTTTCGGCCAGCAGCTTCGACAGGGTCGATTTGCCCTGCCCGTTCCGGCCCAGAAGCGCGATCCGGTCGTCCTGGTCGATGCGCAGGTTCAGCTGCCGCAGCACCGCGCGATCGCCATAGCCCACGGCGACATTCTCCATCGCCACGATGGGCGGCGACAGATCCTCGGGCTGGGGAAAGCCGAAACGATGGAACCTGGCCTCTTCCGGCGCCGTGATGGGCTGCATCTTCTCCAGCATCTTGACCCGTGCCTGCGCCTGCCGCGCCTTGCTGGCCTTGGCGCGAAAGCGGTCCACGAAGCTTTGCAGATGCGCGCGCCGGGCGTGCTGTTTCTTTGCCTCGGCCGCCTGAAGCGCCCGCTTCTCGGCCCGAAGCCGGGCGAAATCGTCATAGCCGCCCGTGTAAAGCGTCAGCTTGCGCTGTTCGAGATGCAGGATATGGCCCACGGCGCGGTTCAACAGGTCGCGGTCGTGGCTGATAATGATGACGGTATGGGGATAGCGGGCCAGATAGGTCTCCAGCCACAACGCGCCTTCCAGGTCCAGATAGTTCGTCGGCTCGTCGAGAAGCAGCAGGTCGGGCCGCGCGAACAGCACCCCGGCCAGGGCCACGCGCATCCGCCAGCCACCCGAGAAATCGCTGGTCGGGCGGGCCTGATCGGCGGGCGAAAAGCCCAGCCCAACCAGAATCGAGGCCGCCCTAGCCTCGGCCGACCATGCGTCGATATCGGTCAGCCGGGTCTGGATCTCGGCGATGCGATGGGCGTCGGTGGCGCGGTCTGCCTCGGCCAGCAGGGCAGACCGTTCGCGATCTTCGGCCAGGACGGTTTGCAGCACCGGCAGCGCGGTTCCCGGCGCCTCCTGCGCCACACCGCCGATCCGGGCACGGCTGGGCAGCGCGATCTCACCCCCGTCCGGTGCGATCTCGCCGCGCAGCAGCCGGAACAGCGTGGTCTTGCCGGCGCCATTGGGGCCGACAAGGCCGACCTTGTGGCCTTCGGGAATGGTGGCCGAGGCCGCCTCGAAAAGCGGCCGGCCCTGAATGGAATAGAAGATGTCATCGATGCGCAGCATCCGCGCGACATGGCGCAAGGCAAGCGGGTCGTCAATGCCTGGTGGGGTGGCCATGCGCCCACGCTCATGCGTCGGACCGGCGAAGCCCGCGATCGGACCGATCGCCGTCAGACCGGACATGAAACCGCCCCGCGCAAGACGACGCTGCCTTGCAGATGCGCGGCGGCCATTCAGGTTCGCTCACGGCCCTCGGCCAAAGGGCTGGCGCCGGGGCAGAGGGCGGAATGTTCAAATCACCGTGGGATATCCGCATCGACCGGATCCAGGACTGGCGCACGGCAGAATCGCCATCCAGGCCGCAGGCGGCCAATCGGTCACAACCGCGCCAACTCCAGCCCGGGTGCGCCCTCGTTCTCCGTGAGCAAATACCCCGGGGGGCGCGGGGGGCTGGCCCCCCGCCGTCGCGGGACGCAGGAAATCCTGCCTCAGATCAGGCCTTCGGCGCGGAACTGCGCACGAATGTCGCGTTCGGGGCGCGGACCGACATGACTGATCACCTCCGCGGCGGCGATGCAGCCCATCCGGCCGGCGACCTCCAGTGGCGCGCCAAGCGCCAATCCATGGATCAGCCCTGCCGCGAATTGATCGCCCGCCCCCGTCGCGTCCACCGGCACGACCTTGTGGACCGCCGCCCCGACCCGTTCGTCGCCGCGTATCAGGATCGCGTCCTCGCCCGAGCGGGTGCAGATCACGGTGTCGCAATCGGCGCGGGCCAGAGCCAGGGCCTGCTCCAGATCCTCGGTTTGATAAAGCGAGGTCCATTCATGGACATTCCCGATCACGTAATCCATCGGTCCCGCGACCAGCCGGCGGAAATCCTCGCGGTGCCGATCGACGCAGAACGGATCCGACAGCGCGATGCCCGCCTGTCCGCCCGCCTTGTGACAGCAATCGGCGGCCTTCAGGAACGCCTCCTTTCCCTTCGGCTTGTCGAAAAGATAGCCCTCCAGAAACAGCCATCCGGCACCCTGAAAGACCGACGGGTTCACGTCGTCGGGGCCGAGTTCGGCCGAAATGCCCAGATAGGTGTTCATCGAGCGTTCGCCATCCGGCGTCACCAGGATGATGCTGCGCGAGGTCGGCAGCGCGTCACCCGCAACCGGTGGGTTGACAAAGACCGTCCCCGCAGCCTCGGTCTGCTCGGCATAGGAAAGGCCCAGGGCATCCTCGGCCACGCGGCCGATGAAGGCGGTCTTCAGCCCCAACGCGCCGATCCCCGCCAGCGTGTTGGCGACCGAGCCGCCCGGCACCAGCCGCGCCTGCGCCCGGCCCGGCCCGTGATCGTCGGCCTGGGCGGCCATCAGATATTCGGACCTGTCGCGTTCGATCAGCTGCATGATCCCCTTGGTCACGCCAAGCGCGCCCAGCCGCGCCTCGTCTGTGGGCGCGATCACGTCCATGACCGCATTGCCGATCCCGATGACATAGGGCGTGGTCATTCGGTCTTCTCCTCATAGGGACACAGGTCGCGGAAGATGCAGATGCCGCAGCGGGGGCGGCGGGCCTGGCAGATATAGCGCCCATGCAGGATCAGCCAATGATGGGCGTGGCGCTGAAAGCGGGCGGGAACGTTGTCCTCGATCGCGCGCTCGACCTCGCCCACGTCGCGGCCGGGCGCGATGCGGGTGCGGTTGCCGACGCGGTAGATATGCGTATCCACCGCCTGCGCCGGCTGACCGAAGGCGCTGTTCAGCACGACATTGGCGGTCTTGCGACCGACCCCAGGCAGGCTCATCAGCGCAGCGCGGCTGTCGGGGACGACGCCGCCATATTCCTCGACCAGGATTCGCGACAGCGCGATGACGTTCCTGGCCTTCTGCCGATAAAGCCCGATGGTCCGGATATGCCCGGTCAAGCCATCCAGCCCCAGATCCAGCATCTTCCGGGGCGTGTCGGCCACCGCGAACAATTCCCGCGTGGCCTTGTTCACCCCCAGATCGGTCGCCTGCGCCGACAGCGCGACGGCCACGACCAGCGTGAAGGGATTCGAGAAATTCAGTTCGCTCTCGGGCCGGGGATTGGCCTCGCGCAGCCGCGAAAAGATCGCGACCTGCTGATCGAAGGGCAAGGGGGCGGGCAGACGGGCCATGACGCGGTGCTTGTGACGCCGGTCGCGCGGCTTTGCAAGCCAGGTGTTCCCGCGTCGCGATTCTCACCGGATTGTGCCGACAATCCAGCCACTTCCACGCGGACGTGACTTTCCTTCCGGCGGGAACTGCGACAGCGTGACGCGCGTTGGAAGGCGGTCCCGCGCGGGGTCCGCTGGTCTTCGGCCCGGCGCCAGGCAAGGGCCTTGACGAACAAGGAAGGGGAATCCCATGAAGATTCGCGTCACCACGATCCTCGCCGCATCGGGCCTGATCGCCCTCGGCGCCTGCACCGATCCCTCGCTGAACGGCGGCACGTCCGGCGCCGGCACAGGCCCCGGCGGCCTGAGCCGCACCCAGCAAGGTGCCCTGGCCGGTGCGGCGATCGGCGCCGTGCTGGGTGGCACGCGCGACGAGGACAAGAACAACCGCGGCCGCGACGCCGCACGGGGCGCGATCCTCGGCGCGGCGGCAGGGGCCGTCGCGGGCAATATCCTCGACCGCCAGGCGGCCGCGCTGGAACAGGCGGTGCAGAACCCGAACGTGCAGATCGTCAACCGCGGCTCGTATCTGCAGGTGACCCTGCCCGAAGGGATTCTGTTCGCCACCGATTCGGCCGCCGTCTCTGGCCCGGCGCAAAACGATCTCTATGCTGTCGCGCGCAACCTGAACCAGTATCCCGACAGCCGCGTCGAGGTGGTGGGTCACACCGACGATACCGGCAGCGCCGCCTATAACCAGGATCTGTCGGAACGCCGCGCCCGGTCGGTCGCGGGCATCCTGACGGCAGGCGGCGTGTCGCCCGCGCGCGTCGTGGCCGTGGGTCGCGGCGAAAGCCAACCCGTTGCCTCGAATGCGACGGCGCAGGGCAAGGCGCAGAACCGCCGTGTCGAAATTCTGATCCGCCCGACCCGCTGATCGCGGAGGACGGAACACAGGATTGGCAAGGGCCGGTTTCGACCGGCCCTTTCATGTTGAATTTCCGGGCAACCGACCGGCAAGAAATCGCGGAAATCCGCGCCACGACGTTGCGTCGCGAACCCTCCGACGCGCGAAGAGTTGTGGTCTGGTGGAGGCGATCGCTGTAAAAGCCGCACCTGCCCCGTATCGGACAGCCGGCCCCGGGCGAGCCCTGTGCAGGTTCGGCGCGGACATCCGACCCGCCCGGGCATGCCGCCACAGCCCGATCGCCGCATGTCGGTGGCCGGCCGATTCGTCCGTGTGAGCAGACGCGAGACGCGGACGAGGAAACCCCCGGCCATGCGGCCGGGGGTTTTTCACTGTCCGACTGAACGAAAGGCTCAGTTCAGGCGACGCGCCACGTCTTCGATGGCGTCATCGATACCGGCCGACCGCTGCCCTGCGGCGACCTGCTGCGCCAGAAGTTCGGATGCGGCGGCGACGGCGGTGCGGACCGCGCGGTCGCGGACGGCACGAACCGCATCGCTTTCGGCGCTGGCGATCTGTTCCTCGGCGGCCTTCAGGCGACGCTCGATCGAGATCTTCAGATCTTCCTTGGCCTTGGCGGCCTGCGCCTCGGCCTCGCGCTTGGCATTGGCGATGATCTGGTCCGCCTGCCCCGAAACCTCGCGCTGCCGGCGTTCATAGCTGGCATAGATTTCCTGCGCTTCCTCGCGCAGACGCTTGGCTTCGTCCAGATCCCTGCGGATGCCACCGGCGCGCTTGTCCAGCAGATCGCCGATGATCGTGGGCACCTTGTAGTAGATCAGGATGCCGACAAAGATCAGGAAGGCAATGGTGACGATGAAGTCGGTATTGCCGAGCGAGAAGAACGACCCCGGTGCCGCGGCGGCCGGTCCGGCGGCGCCTGCCGCAAATACGGCGATGATGCCGGTTTTCTTCATTGCAACGCCCTCTCCATACGGTTGTCCACAGCCTGATCGACGGCGCCCTGATCAACCTGGCCACCGAAGGTTTCGACCAGTTGCGCGGTCACCTCGCGGGCGACCTGACGGGCATCGGCCTGGGCGGAATCGCGGATCTCGCGGATGCGCTTTTCCGATTCCGACACGCGCGCGGCGATTTCCGCATCGGCATGGGCGATGGCGGCATCCAGTTCCTTCTGGATCTCGGCGCGGTTGGCCGCGACGATCTTTCCGGCCTCGCCGCGGGCCTCTGCCAGCGCCTTGTCATAGGCCGCCTCGGCATCCTTGGCGCGCTGCTTGAACTCTTCCGCCGCCATCAGATCCCCGGTGATCGCGCCCTGACGGTCCGAGATGACGGCCGCGATCCGGGGCAGCGCGATTTTCGACAGAACCCAATACAGCACCACCAGCGAAATCGCGAGCCAGAAGATCTGGTTCGGGAACGTGTCGAAGTTCAGCTGCGGCATGCCGGGCGCGCTAGCCTCGCCGGCAGCCGCGGCGGCTTGCGCAGTTGCCCCGCCATGCTCTGACGCGGCTGCGGCGCCTTGGGATTGTTCGACCACGGTCGTCGCGGCCTCTTGCAACAGGCTTATCATGTAACCCCCTGGCCTCTCGGGTCACGAAGGGGCGAAGGCGTCGGCCCTCACCCCGCCGCAAGGATGGCGTGGGATCAGACCGCGAACATCAGCAGAAGCGAAACGAGGAACGCGAAGATCCCCAGAGCTTCCGCGAAGGCGATGCCGATGAACAGCGTCGCGGTCTGGCCGGCTGCGGCCGACGGGTTGCGCAGGGCGCCGGACAGGAAGTTGCCGGCGACATTGCCAACACCGACGGCGGCCACGCCCGAACCGATGGCAGCCAGACCGGCACCGATATACTGACCCAGTTGAGCGATATTGCCTTCCATGATGAATCTCCTTGCGGTTGGAAGTGATGAATTGGCGGATGGATTGACCTGACGGCCGGCCGGCGCCTAGTGCGACGGGTGCAGCGCGTCCTTCAGATAGACACAGGTCAGGATCGTGAAGACATAGGCCTGGATGAAGGCCACCAGCAGTTCCAGCCCGAACATCGCGGTCACGGCCAGGATCGACAGCGGCGAGATCACGGCGATGGCCGAGAAGCCGGCAAAGACCTTGATCACCGCGTGACCGGCCATCATGTTTCCGGCGAGACGAACGGAATGGCTGACGGGGCGGACGAAATACGAGATCAGCTCGATCAGCGCCAGGACGGGGCGCAGCACCAGCGGAGCGGATGTCACCCAGAACAGGCCCAGGAACGCGGTCCCGTTCTTGAGGAAACCGATGGTGGTGACGCTGATGAAGACGGCCAGCGCCAGAACGCCGGTGACGGCGACATGCGAGGTGACGGTGAAGGACTTGGGCAGAAGGCCCAGCATGTTGCCGAACACGATGAACATGAACAGCGTCATGATATAGGGGAAATATTTCAGCCCATCCTTGCCGGCCACGTCCTCGACCATCTTGTGGATCATGCCATAGGCCAGCTCGGCCACGGATTGCAGGCGGTTGGGCACGATGGCCCGGCCGCGCGTGCCCAGAACCATCAGCGCGGTGATCGCCAGCACAGCGATCGCCATCCACAGCGTCACATTGGTGGGCGTATACCAGTGGACCGGGCCATCGCCGAAAAGCGGACTGACCTCGAACTGCTGCATGGGATGGAAGACAAGGCCGGTTTCTTTCTCCGTATCGGATGCCACGGTCAATCCCTCTTCTCGGTCTCCGGCGCGGGGCCGGGCTTGCGGTCAAGTTCGGCTGCGGTGCGCATCATCGTCTTGATGCCGGCCGCGAAGCCGAGGAAAATGAACAGGATCATCAGAAGCGGCGTGGTGCCGAGCAGATAATCCAACCCGTAACCGATCCCGAAGCCGATCCCGATCCCGGCCACGATCTCGATCACCATGCGCCAGGCCAGATGGGCCTGGTCATGGCCCGCCATCGGCGCGTCGGCCTTCGGCTTGGGCGTCAGCTTCGACAGCCGTTCCTCCAGATCGCGCAAGCGAGAGGCCTCGTCCTCTCTGTCGCTGCCGGTCCGGGGCCCTTCGGCCATCTCTGCTGCCCCCTTGTTATCCGTGCGGTGTCTAGGGTGGTTTGGCAGCCAAGTCAAGCAACCGGGAAAGATGCGCAATGGTTTGTATGGAAACGACATTTCTATTTTCGGGCAGGGATGCGCGGCGGTTGCAATCGCGCCCGCGCGCGGACATTATTCAACCGCGCAGTTGACCTTTGCCAGCCCGGAAAGCCATGACCCTCCCGGATCCCGACCGCCTGAACCTGATCTTCGCCGCGCTGGCCGATCCGACGCGGCGCCGGGTCCTGTCGATGCTGCTCGAGGACGACATGGCCGTCAGCGACGTTGCGCATCCTTTCGAGATGAGCCTTGCGGCGATCTCGAAACATCTGACGGTGCTTGCGGCGGCCGGATTGATCCGGCAGGAGAGGCGCGGCCGGATCACCTGGTGCATGCTGGATCCCGACGGGATGCGTCGCGCCTCGGTCTGGATGCAGGGTTTCGGTCAGTTCGATCCCGTCGATCTGGACGATTTCGAACGGTTTCTGAAAGCCGAGATGAAGGAATGGACCGAAGAATGACCGACCGCCCCGACATCCTGTGCATCGGCGCGATGCTGTGGGACGTGATCGGGCGCGCGCCACGCCGGATGGCGCCGGGCGCCGACGTTCCGGGCCGAATCCGTCACCTGCCGGGCGGAGTGGCGCTGAACGTGGCGGTGGCCCTGGCCCGCCGGGGCCTGGCCCCCGCCGTGCTGTCGGCGGTCGGTCGCGACCCCGAGGGCTGCGCGCTGGTGGCCGAGGCCCAGCGGCTGGGCGTGCTGACCGGCTGGCTGTCGCGCGAAACCGGCCTGCCCACGGATTGCTACATGGGCATCGAGGACAGCGAGGGCCTGATCGCGGCCATCGCAGACGCCCATTCGCTGGAACGGGCGGGCGGCGCGATCCTTGCGCCGCTGTCGGGCGATCTGGCGGGCTGGACGGCGCCCGTGGTTCTGGACGGCAACCTGACCGAGGATCTGCTGTCCGCGATCGCCCGCGATCCGCGTCTGGCAGGGGCCGACCTGCGGATCGTGCCCGCCAGTCCCGGCAAGGCCGAGCGGCTGGAACCGCTGATCGCCGCCCGCCGCGGTTGTTTCTACCTGAACCGGCTGGAGGCCGAGATTCTTGCCGGCCGATCCTGCCCCGATGCCGCCGCTGCCGCCGAGGCCGTGGTGGCGCGCGGCGCGGCCCGTGTCCTGGTCACCGACGGCGCGCATCCGGCGGCCGAGGCGATGGCCAATGCACCGACCCTGACCTGCGCCCCGCCGCATGTGACGGTGGCGCGCGTGACCGGCGCGGGCGATTGCTTCCTCGCCGCGCATCTGGCTGCCGAATTGAAGGCCCAGCCACGCGGCGACGCGCTGCGCCGGGCGGTCGAGGCATCGGCCGCCCACGTCTCGGGGCGCGACGTGCCATGAAACACCGTTGCCGGTACCCGTCCGCCACCATGCCGCCGAGGCAGAACCAGCCGGCGCGCGTTCACACCGCCAGTCGGGCGCGGCCCTCTGCACCCTGTTCGTCGAAGCCCATCTGAAAGCCGTATCATGACTGCCCCCCTGACCTTCTCGCCCGAAGTCTCTGCCGCCCTGGATGCCGGCGATCCCGTCGTCGCCCTGGAATCGACCATCATCACCCACGGCATGCCCTTTCCGCAAAACCTGGACATGGCGCGGCAGGTGGAAGCGGTGGTCCGGCAAGCCGGCGCGACGCCCGCCACGATCGCCGTCATGGGCGGACGGATCCATATCGGCCTGACCGACACGGCGCTGCAGGACCTGGCCCGGACCCCGCCCGAACGGGCGATGAAGCTCAGTCGCGCCGATCTGGCGGTCTGCGTGGCCGATGGCCGGACCGGCGCGACCACCGTCGCCGCGACCATGATCTGCGCCGCGCTTGCGGGAATCCGGGTTTTTGCCACCGGCGGCATTGGCGGCGTTCATCGCGGGGCCGAGACCAGCTTCGACATCTCGGCCGATCTTCAGGAACTGGCCCGGACCCCGGTGACCGTGGTGGCGGCCGGCGCCAAGGCGATCCTCGATCTGCCGAAGACCTGGGAAGTGCTGGAAACGCTGGGCGTGCCGGTCATCGCCTATGCGCAGGACGAATTGCCCGCCTTCTGGTCGCGGACCAGCGGTATTCCGGCGCCGCTGCGCATGGACAGCGCGGACCAGATCGCCAGGGCCGCCGCGATGCGCGCCCGGCTGGGCCTGGCGGGTGGCCAACTGGTCGCCAACCCGATCCCCCACGAGGCCGAGATCCCGCGCGATCGGATCATGCCGGTGATCGAACAGGCGCTGGCCGAGGCCGCAGCGCAGAAGATCGCCGCCAAGCAGGTGACACCGTTCCTGCTGCAACGGATTTTCGAACTGACCGAGGGACGCTCGCTGCACTCCAATATCGCCCTCGTGCTGAACAATGCGCGACTGGCGGCCGAAATCGCTGCCGCGATGGCGAAAGCGGCTTGACCGCCCGGCCAAGCCGCCCGATCCATTCCTCATGCGCATGGACCCTGCCCTGCCTCCAAGACGCCCGGGACTTCTGGGAATGCTGCGGTCGAACTTTCTGGCCGGGCTGGTCGTGGTCGCGCCGATCGGGATCACGGTCTGGCTGATCTGGACGCTGACCGGCTGGATGGACAGCTGGGTCCTGCCGATGGTGCCGCCGCGCTGGCGACCCGAGAATTACATCGGCATCCCGCTGCGCGGGGTCGGCGTCGTCTTCTTTTTGCTGTTCACGGTGCTGATCGGCTGGGTCGCCAAGGGCTGGGTCGGTCGCGCGCTGCTGCGCACCGGCGAGCGGATCGTGGCCCGGATGCCCATCGTGCGATCCGTCTATGGTGCGGTGAAACAGATCGCCGAGACGATCCTGTCGCAGGACGAGGCCCGGTTCGACCGCGCCTGCATGATCGAATATCCGCGAAAGGGCCTGTGGGCCCTGGGCTTTGTCGCCGGGCCGGCCAAGGGCGAATTGGTCAGCCGCACCGCCGATGACCTGATTGCCGTCTTCGTGCCGACGACGCCCAACCCGACCTCTGGCTTCCTGATCTACGTCCCGGCCAGCGACGTCACGATCCTGTCGATGTCGGTCGAGGATGCGGCCAAGCTGATCATCTCGGCCGGGCTGGTCTATCCGGCGCAGTCGTCCAAGACCACGCCGCGCGAGGACAGGGCGGGCGACAGGAACGGCTAGGTCACCGACTCATAAGCGCGCAACCAGATGCGTGTTGCGGCAAGTTTGACGAGTGCGAGGAAGTTGGCGTCGTGTTTCTCGTATCGGGTCGCTATCGCCCTGTAATGCTTGAGCTTTGAGAAGAACCGTTCGATCCGGTTGCGACGGCGGTAGGTGTTCTTGTCCAGCGGCGGCGGGGCGGAGCGTCGTGGGATCTGTCTGATGACTGCTTTCGCGCCAACCCGCGCGAGATGATCGCGCAACCGATTGCTGTCCTAGGCCGCGTCCGCGAGCAGGGTCTGGCCCGATCCGATCGTGCCCAGCATGTCGTCGGCAGACCGACCGTCATGGGCATGCCCGGCGGTCAGCTTGAGGGTGATCGGCAGGCCCTGGGCATCGGTGACGGCGTGGATCTTGGTCGTCAGGCCGCCCCGCGAGCGCCCCATGCAGACGGCTCGAAAGTCACCCACACCGGCGGGGCCGGCGGGCGCTTTGCCCCCGTTTTTGCGTTGGCTCCGTGCTGGTGGACGCGGATCGAGGACCTGTCCACCGACTGTTCCGAACCTTCGTAAGCCGCTGACACAGCTTCGAATATCCGATCCCATACACCCAGACGCGCCCAACGGACAAAGCGGTTATAACACGTGGTGTAGGGGCCATGGCGCTCGGGGATGTCGGCCCAGGGAGAACCGGTCCGGAGCCGCCAGTAGATGCCGTTCAGGACCCGACGATCATCGACCCGCGCAACCCCGCGCGGCTTGTTCGGCAAAAGTGGCGCGATGACAGACCACTCGAAATCGGTCAATTGGTAGCGACGTTGGGACAAGCTGCTCTCCTCTTTGCAAGGAATGAATCAGCAAAGCTCAAACGCCGCTAGTCATTTATGAGTGCATGACCTAGCCCACGACCTCGGATCCCGCGAACAGCGCCCGCAGATCGACCGTGTCGCGATCGCCCAGGGCATCGCCATGTTCATCGAGAAATCCGTCGGCGGCGGCCTGTCCAGCCTCTTTCATCCGCGCCAGAAGGCCGGGCGCGGGCATCATCTTGGACCGCGCGGTCAGGTCATTCATCAGCGTGTCGTCCAGGATCATGTGGATCAGCGGATTGGCCATGACGCGATCGTGCAGCCGATCCTCCTGGTGCAGCTTCTTGACGAAGTTGATGGCGCGAAGCTGCGCCATCAGCGACGAGTTGAAGCTGATCTCGTTGACCCGATCGGCGATCTCGACCGGTGTCTTCGGCACCCCGTCGCGCATCAGCGGATTGATGTTGACGATCACGATGTCACGCGGAAAGCGCGGCTGATAGAATGGAAACAGCGCCGGATTGCCGGTGAAGCCGCCATCCCAGAACGCATCCAGCTTGCCAGTGGCCGGATCGCGGATCTCGACCGCGCGGAACAGGTTCGGCAGGCAGGCCGATGCCATCACCGCGTCGGGCGTCACCGCCTCGCCGGTAAAGACCCGGATGCGACCGGTGCGGACATTGGTGGCGGCGACGAACAGTTCGGGGCCCCGCCTGTTGCCGAAATCGCAATGCGGCAATTCGCGCAACACCGGCCCCAGCGGATTGACGTAGAAAGGTCCGTAATCATAGGGGCTGAAAATGCGGGTCAGATTGTCCAGCCATGCGGCGGGCGAGAACATCTCGGTCAGGCGGTGCATTCCGCGCGGCATCGGCATCAGCGAATTCATCCAGCGAACCAGGCGGTTGTCGGAAAGCTGCCCGACCTCGGACCACAGGTAGTCCAGGTTGCGCCGGGCGGCGAGCCTGCCGGCGGGTCCCGAATGCGCCGACAGGCCGGCCTTGAGCGCGGCCCCGTTCAGCGCCCCGGCCGAGGTGCCGCTGATCCCCGCGATGCGCAGCCAATCCTCGTCCAGCAGCCGGTCCAGGACGCCCCAGGCGAAGGCCCCATGGGCGCCTCCGCCCTGAAGGGCCAGATTGATGCTTGTCTCTTTCATGCCACGATCCGCCATTTCGCACCCGCAGCATAACCAAGCCCGATCCCGGCGCAAGTCCGGCCTTGTCCGGCCGGATTGGCTGCCGCCACCGCCGCAATCCCTGCCGTGAAGGCCGGGTCATCCGCGCGACGGCCATGGATCGGGGCCGCCAGCCAGCCACGCGATCCGGCCAGCGGGGGGCCGCCGCGCTCAGCAATAGGCTTGCGGTCCGTTGGACATGGCGGGACCGTAGCGCGCGCCGTGCGCCCAGCCGACCGGCAGGATCTGGTCGATCCGGGCGATCTGATCCGGCGTCAGATCCAGCGTCGCGCCAAGGGCGTTGGCGCGCATGTGATCGGGACTGCGCGATCCGGGCAGCGCGATGACATGCGGTCCGCGCGACAAGAGCCAGGCAATCGCGAGGCTTGCCGGATCATGGCCGATATCGCGAGCGAAGTCCTGAAACGCTCGCAGCCTGACCAGATTATGCGGCCAGTTCTCGGCCGAAAAGCGCGGCATCGCCTGCCTCAGATCGGTCTTGCCGAATGTCGCGGGATCGGGGATGGCGCCGGACAACACGCCGCGTCCCAAGGCCGAAAACGCGACAAGGGCCGCATCGCCGCGACCCGTCGCCTGCAACATCCCCAGTTCCACCTGCCGCGTCCACAGCGAATATTCCGACTGCACCGCCGCGACCGGCCCCACCGCCCGCGCCCTCTGCAATGTCGCGGGCGAAACCTCGGACAATCCCACGGCACCGATCTTGCCCTCGTCGCGGAACCGCAGCAACACCTGCATCACCTCCTCGATGGGGCGCGCGACTTCGTGGCGGTGCAAGTAATAGAGATCGATCCGCTCGACCCCCAGCCGCCGCAGCGAATCTTCCAGCGCCTGCCGCATGTGGTCCGCGGAATTGTCGAAAGGGTGATCGGGATTGCGGGTGATCCCGCATTTGCTGGCCAGAACGACCCGGTGGCGGTGATGCTTGAGAAACCGCGACAGCAAATCCTCGGCCCGGCCCATTCCGTAGACATTCGACGTGTCGAAATGATCGACGCCCAGGTCCAGACATTCCGCCATGCAGCGCAGGGCCTGATCCTGTGTCGTCTCGCCATAGGTGCCGCAGAAATTCATCGTCCCAAGGGCCACCGCCCCCACCATCGGACCATTCTGCCCCAGTTGCCGCTTCTGCATCCGCATCCCCCGCCTTGTCGCGCCGCGATCAAACCCTGACGCCGGGGCGGCCGCAAGCCGCGCGAAGGCTTCTTTCGGCCTGATCCCGGCGAAGCGCGGCTTCGACGCCGGCGGGATCAATCGTCGGACTGCGCCTCGGCCCGGGTCTTGCCCGCGACATCCAGCGCCAGCGTCGCCGCCATGAAGGCGTCCAGATCGCCGTCCAGAACGCCCTGTGTGTCGCTGGTCTCTTCCGAGGTGCGCAGATCCTTGACCATCTGGTAGGGATGCAGCACGTAGGAGCGGATCTGATTGCCCCAGCCGGCCTCGCCCTTGGCCGCGTGCTGGGCGTTGACCTCGGCGTTGCGACGATCCAGTTCCATCTGATACAACCGCGCCTTCAGCGCTGCCATGGCGTTGGCGCGGTTCTGGTGCTGCGATTTTTCCGAACTGGTCACGACGATCCCGGTCGGCAGGTGGGTGATCCGCACCGCCGAGTCGGTCGTGTTCACATGCTGCCCGCCCGCGCCCGAGGACCGATAGGTGTCGATGCGGATTTCGTTGTCGGGCACGGTGATCTCGATATTGTCGTCCACGACCGGATAGACCCAGACCGACGAGAACGAGGTATGCCGCCTGGCCGCGCTGTCATAGGGGCTGATGCGGACCAGCCGGTGCACGCCGCTTTCGGATTTCAGCCAGCCATAGGCGTTGCGCCCGCTGATCTTGTAGGCGGCGCTTCGGATGCCCGCCTCGTCGCCGCCGGTCTCGGACAGAAGGTCGACCTCATAGCCCTTCTTCTCGGCCCAGCGGACATACATCCGCGCCAGCATCGCGGCCCAGTCGCAGCTTTCCGTGCCGCCCGCGCCTGCGTTGATTTCCAGAAAGGTGTCATTGCCATCCGCCTCGCCGTTCAGCAGCGCCTCAAGCTCTTTCTGCCGGGCCAGTTCGGCCAGCGATTTCAGGTTCGCCTCGGCCTCGGCGACCAGATCGGCATCGCCCTCTGCCTCGGCCAGTTCGACCATCTCTGCATTCGCCGACAGATCGCCCTCGATCCGGCGATAGGTCTCGATCGCATCGGACAGGGCCTGCCGCTCGCGCATCAGCTTCTGCGCGCGCGCCGGATCGGACCACAGATCGCCATCCTCGATCATGGCGTTCATCTCTTCCAGACGGTGCGGCGCGGTCTGCCAGTCCAGCCGCTGGCCCAGCAGGCTCAGCGATCTGCGGATCGTGTCGATTGTGGACTGCGTCTCGGCGCGCATGGCAGAACCCCCTGGAATTCAGGCGCGACAGATAACGCGGGGGCGGGACGGGAACAAGTGGCCGGGCCTTCAGCGCGCGAGGCGCAGCGGAATCAGCCCGCGCAGCGCGTTGCCACAAAAGAGATCGCCCCGGTGCAGATCATCCGCGTGCAGGACGGCCTCATGGGCGCGGCCCGAAGACAGCAGCGATGCGCGCAGCACACCGGGCAGCAGCCCGCAGGACAAGGGCGGGGTCAGCAGCCGATCGCCCCGACGCAGGAAGATGCTGGTGATCGTGCCCTCGCAGACCTGGCCGCGTTCATTGAGCAGGACCGCCTCGTCGCAGCCCGCGGGCATCGCCCGGCGCGCCGCATCATAGGCCGGGCGGTGCGAGGACTTGATCCGCAGCCACGGATCGGCGCTGTCCAGCCGGATATCCGAGACGACCGCCCGCCAGAAATCCGGGTTCGGCGCCAGCGGCTGATGCGTCAGCCCGGTCCCCGACGCATCGACGGTCAGGCGCAGGCGCAGCACGCCACGACGCGGGATCCCTGCCAGCCGCGCCGCCAGCGCATCTTCGTCCACGGCAAAACCGACGGCCGCGCAATCGCGCCGCATCCGGTCCCGATGCAGGGACCACAGCGCGATGCGGCCATCCTCGGCCCGCATCGTCTCGATCACGCTCAGCTTTTCGGGGACAGGTCGAGGAATGCGGATTTGCAAAGAGCTTCCTCCCATTCGGAACCGGCGCGGCTGTCATGGGTGATGCCGCCGCCGACATTCAGCCGCAACAGGCCCGGTTGCGTCATGACCGGCGATCGGATGGCGACGCTGAAACGCATCGGCCCGGCCGGATCGACCCAGCCGATGGCGCCACAATAGACATCGCGCGGCGCCCGTTCCAGCTCGGCGATGATCTGCATCGCGCGGATCTTCGGCGCGCCCGTGACCGAGCCGCAGGGAAACAGCGCGCACAGGATATCGGTCAGGCTGGTGCCGGGCGCAAGCCGGCCCGCCACGGTCGAGGTCATCTGATGCAGCGTCGCATAGGGCTCGATCCGGAACAGGTCCGGGACATGGACGCTGCCCGGCAGGCAAACCCGGCTGATGTCGTTGCGCAAAAGGTCCACGATCATCAGGTTCTCGGCCCGGTCCTTCTCCGAGCCGGCCAGACGGGCCGCGGCCTGCGCATCCCCGGCCGGGGTCGCGCCGCGCGGGGCCGTGCCCTTCATCGGTCGCGTCTCGATCCGGCCCGCGGCATCGGCGGCAAAGAACAGCTCCGGGCTGCGCGACAGCACCACCGGCCCGCCCAGATCGACAAAGGCCCCCTCGCCCACCGGCTGCCGCGCGGCCAGCGCCGAATACAGCGCCAGCGGATCGCCCGTCGCCCGCGCCTCCATCGGGAAGGTCAGGTTGACCTGATAGCAATCGCCCGCCTCGATATAGCGATGGGTCGCAGCGATCGCCCGGTCATAGCGATCCCGCGACCACAAGGGCCGCGGCGCGCCGATCGCCCCGCCGGGGGCGGGCAAAGGCAGTGCCGGGCGCGGGCCGTCGAACACGCCGATCAGGATCAGCGGCATGGCGCGGCCCGCAGGCATCAGCGGCGCCAGTTTCGGATCCAGGACATAGCCCAGCTCATAAGAGAAATACCCCGCCAACCAACGGCCGCGCGCCCGCGCGGATTCGATGGCGGCGAGGGCCGGGATCACGCCCGCCGCCGTATCGGCGCGGATCACGGCTTGCGGGGCCTCGAAGATCGTCCCGCCCGGCAAGGGACCGTGATCGAAGCGGATCACCTTGCCGCCCTGGCCTTCTGGGCCAGATCGCGGGCGATGCCGAAGGCCCCCTTGATGCGGTCCGCATCCGAGGACCAGTCGCGGCGGATGACGATCTTGTTGCCGTCCACCTTTGCCTGTCCGTGCTGATCGGTCAGGAATTCGACCAGCCCGGCCGGATTGGGGAACTTGTCGTCATGGAACTGCACCGTGGCGCCCTTGGGCCCCGCATCCAGGCGCGCGATACAGGCACGTTTCGCCATCGCCTTGATGCGAATGACCAGAAGCAGCGTGTTCACCTCGCGCGGAAGCGCCCCGAAACGGTCGATCAGCTCGGCCGCGAAGCCTTCCAGCTCGACCTTGGTGGTCAGGCTGGCGAGGCGGCGATAGAGGCCCAGCCGCACGTCGAGATCGGGAACATAGCTTTCGGGGATCGTCACCGGCACACCCAGGTTCAGCGTCGGCGCCCATTCGTCCTCGGGCGTGCCCTCGATCTCGCCCGACTTCAGCTTGGCGATGGTTTCCTCCAGCATCTGCTGGTAGAGTTCGAAGCCGACCTCCCTGATATGGCCGGATTGTTCCTCGCCCAGCAGATTGCCCGCCCCACGCAGATCCAGATCCTGAGAGGCGATGTTGAACCCCGCGCCCAGGCCGTCGATCGCACCCAGGAATTTCAGCCGCCGCAGCGCCTGCGGGGTCAGCGGCGCGCGCGGCGTGGTCGTCAGATAGCAATAGGCGCGGGTCTTGGATCGCCCGACGCGCCCCCGGATCTGATACAGTTGCGCCAGCCCGAACATGTCCGCCCGCCAGACGATCATCGTGTTTGCAGTCGGGATATCCAGCCCCGATTCCACGATGCTCGTGGCCAGCAGCACATCATGGCTGCCGTCGTAGAAGGCGTTCATCCGCTGATCCAGATCGCCGGCGGCAAGCTGGCCATGGGCGACGATGAAGCGGATTTCGGGCACGTTTTCGGCCAGCCAATGTTCGACATCGGGCAGGTCCGACAGGCGCGGCACGACGAAAAAGCTTTGCCCGCCGCGATATTTCTCGCGCAGCAGCGCCTCGCGGATGGTCACGCTGTCGAATTCGCTGACATAGGTGCGGATCGCAAGCCGGTCGACCGGCGGCGTGCCGATCACCGACAGGTCGCGCACGCCCGTCAGCGACAATTGCAAGGTGCGCGGGATCGGCGTGGCGGTCAGGGTCAGGACATGGATGTCGCTGCGCAGTTCCTTCAGCCGTTCCTTGTGGGCGACGCCGAAATGCTGTTCCTCGTCGATGATCAGCAAACCCAGCCGCTTGAACCGCACCCCCTTGGCCAGCACCGCATGGGTGCCCACCACGATATCGACGCTGCCATCGGACAGCCCCTCGCGGGTCTTCGCGGCATCCTTCGCACCGACAAAACGCGACAGCGGGCGGACGACGATCGCACTGCCCCGGAAACGGTCCGCGAAGGTCCTGAAATGCTGCCGCGCCAGCAGCGTGGTCGGCGCGACCACCGCCACCTGCATTCCCTGGCTTGCGGCGATGAAGGCCGCGCGCATCGCGACCTCGGTCTTGCCGAAGCCCACATCGCCGACGATCAGCCGGTCCATCGGCCGGCCCGCGGCCAGATCCGCGGCCACGTCCTCGATTGCGGCCTGCTGGTCGTCCGTCTCGCTATAGGGGAAACGCGCGGCAAAGGCCTGCCAATCGTGGTCCTCGGGCTCCAGCACCGGGGCGGGACGCAGCAGGCGTTCGGCGGCCACGCGCATCAGCTTGTCCGCGATCAGCTTGATCCGTTCTTTCAGTTTCGCCTTGCGGGCCTGCCACGCGCCGCCGCCCAGACGGTCCAGCAGACCTTCCTCGTGGCCATAGCGCGACAGCAATTCGATATTCTCGACCGGCAGGAACAGCCGGTCCCCGCCCGCATATTCCAGCGCCACGCAATCATGCGGCACGCCGGCGGCCTTGATCGTCTCAAGCCCGGTATAGCGCCCGATGCCATGTTCGACATGGACGACCAGATCGCCGGGCGTCAGGCTGGTCGTGTCTTGCAAGAAATTCTCGGCCTTGCGGCGTTTTTTCGCGCCCCGGATCAGCCTGTCGCCCAGCACGTCCTGTTCCGAAATCACGGCGATCGGCCCAAGCGCCCGACCTTCGGCCACGAAACCCTCGTCCAGCGGCCACACCGCCAGCCCGAGCGCACCGGCGCTTTCCGGCAGATCACGAATATCGCCGATCTCCCTGGCGCCGGTCAGTCCCTCATCGGCCAGCAGGCCGGCCAGACGGTCCCGCGCGCCATCCGAAAAACTGGCCACGATCACACGATGATCTTTCGATAATGCCTTTATATGATCGGCCAGAACCTTGAACAGGTTGAGATTTTCAGACTGGCGTTCCGGCGCGAAATTGCGCCCGGGACGGCCGCCGGCATCCAGAATGCCCGGCCCGGGCGGCTGCGCCAGCACCGACAGGCGCAGCACCCGGTGCGCGTCCAGCCAGCCGGCCCATTCCGTCTCGGGCGGAAAGATCAGATCGGGGGGCACGGGCTTGTAGACCGTGTCGCTGCGCCCCTTGGCCGCCAGCGCGGCGCGGCGGGCCTCGAATTGTTCGCGGATCATCTCGCGCCGCGCAAGGGCCACCTGCCCCAGATGGTCGTCCAGAACGACGGATGCGGCGGGCAGATAGTCGAACAGGCTTTCCATCCGGTCGTGGAACCAGGGCAGCCAATGTTCCATTCCGGCCATCTTGCGGCCGGCGCTGACGCCTTCATACAGCGGATCGCTGGTGCCGCCGCCATATTCTGCGCGGTAACTCTGTCGAAACCGGGTGATCGACGGCTCGTCCAGGATCACCTCGGACATGGGCGCAATCTCGACCCGGCTCAGCTTTTCGGTGGTCCGCTGGGTTTCGGGGTCGAACCGGCGCGCGCCGTCCAGCACATCGCCGAACAGGTCCAGCCGGACGGGACCGGATTCGCCGGGCGGAAAGATGTCGATGATGCCGCCCCGGACTGCGTAATCGCCCGGCTCGGTCACCGTTGGCGATTGCACGAACCCCATCCGGACCAGGAAGTCGCGCAAGGCGGCCTCGTCGATTCGCTGACCGACGCGGGCCGAGAAACTGGCCCCCGCCACCAGATCCCGCGGCGGCACCCGCTGCATCGCGGCGTTCAGCGTGGTCAGCAGCACGAAAGGCCCCCTGATCGCGCCCTGCGCCAACCCCGCCAGCGTCGCCATCCGTGCCGCCTGAAGATCGGCCGATGGCGAGATCCGGTCATAGGGCGTTGTGTCCCAGGCCGGAAAGTCCAGCACCGGCAGGGCGGGCGCAAGGAAGGCCAGGGCCGCGCGCATCGCCTGCATCCGGCGGTCGTCGCGGGCGATGTGGATCACGGCCGCGCCAGTGCCGGATTGCGCGGCCTCGCGGGCGATCAGGGCGGCATCATAGCCCTCGGGGGCGCCGGAAAGGGTCAGTTGTTCGGACATGGCCCGTCAGGTAAAGCGCCGCGCCGCGGAGTCAAGCGTCACAGCCCGTTGGGGTGAACCAGCGCCCAGAGCGCGCCCCAAAGCGCGGTCGCCGCGACCGACACGACCGACAGCAGAAGGACCAGGCGGCGGTGCCGGTTCATCAGCCGGACCGCCCCGGCGGCGACATCTGCGATGGGGGTCTCGCCCGCCTGCCCTGCCTGCAACAGCGGGATCAGCCGCCGCGCCAGGCGGACGCGCATCCAGAACAGCGCCATGAACGGCGCCATCAGCAGCGCCAAAGCCTGCGCCATCTCCAGCTCGTAGCCGAAGCCCAGAATGGCCAGCGAAGTCAGCAGAAACGTGGTCACGCCCGACACGATCGCGCCCTCGCGCCTGCCAAGCTGCCATCGCGGCAGGGTCAGCGACAGCCAGTCCAGCAGCGTGATCGCGGCCAGCCCTTCTTCGGAGGCATCGCGGACCGAAGCGCGACGGGCAGCGGCCAGCACCTCGACCGGGACGCCGATCACGTTGCGGCCGGTGGCCGACCACATCCCGACCAGAGCCAGCCAGAACCAGATGGACCCGAAAGAGCGGCTGTCGAGAAAGCTGATCAATCCGTCGAATTGCGGCACGTCCGCGCCTTCCTTGTCCTTGGCTGCGCGCGACCTTAGAACGGGCGCGCGGGAAGGGAAAGCAGTTGCCTTTCCCGGCCGCCGCCGCGAAAGGACCCCGCCATGGCCAGCCCGATCATCGCCCCCTTCCCCGCTTCGCGCCTGCGCCGCCTGCGCCGAACGCCCGGCCTTCGCGCCATGGTCGCCGAGACCAACCTGACATCCGCCAACCTGATCTGGCCGATCTTCGTCACCGAGGTCGCCGGCGCCGAGGGCGAGATCGCATCCATGCCCGGGGTCGAGCGGCTGACACTGGACGGCGCGCGGCGCGCTGCGGAACGCGCCGCCCGCCTGGGCATTCCGGCGATCTGCATCTTTCCCCATTCGGATCAGGACCTGAAGACGGAAAGCTGCGAACGCGCCTGGGATCCCGACAATATCGGCAACCGCGCGATCCGCGCGGTCAAGGAGGCGGTACCCGATCTTGCCGTGATGACCGATATCGCACTGGATCCTTATAACGCCAATGGCCATGACGGCATCGTCGTGGATGGCGAGATCCTGAACGACGAAACGGTCGAGGCGCTGGTCAGGATGGCACTGGTCCAGGCCGAGGCCGGGGCCGACATCCTGGGTCCTTCAGACATGATGGACGGCCGGATCCGCGCGCTGCGCACGGCGCTGGAGGCGCAGGGCCACAAGAACGTGGCGATCCTGTCCTATGCGGCGAAATTCGCCAGCGCCTTCTATGGTCCGTTCCGCGATGCGGTGGGCGCCACGGGACGGCTGGTCGGCGACAAGAAGACCTATCAGGTCAATCCCGCCAACCGGGGCGAGGCGATGCGCTGCGTGGCTCGCGATCTGGCCGAGGGCGCGGATATGGTGATGGTCAAGCCGGGCATGCCCTATCTGGATATCTGCCGCGCGGTAAAGGACGAATTCGGCGCGCCGACCTTTGCCTATCAGGTCAGCGGCGAATACGCGATGCTGGAGGCCGCGATCCGAAACGGCTGGCTGTCGCGCGAGGCGATGCGGGAAAGCCTGCTGTGTTTTCGCCGCGCCGGCTGCGACGGCATCCTGACCTATTTCGCGCCCCAGATGGCCGAACTGGCCGCGCAAGCGGGCTGATCGGCGGAAATCCGGCGCACGGCCGGACATCCGCCCGAATCCGCCACCTTGTGCAGTGCGGCGATGACAGGGCGCGGCGAATGGCATAGGCTTGCGGCGAAGGCCGCGCCATGACGGCCATAATGCGACGAGGCAAGAGACAATGACAACCATGCACTTGATGACGCGCCGCACCCTGCTGCTGAGCGCGGGCGCGGTTCTGGCCACGGCCACGCTGGGCGGATGCAGCAATGCGGTGGGCACGGATGCGGCCGCACAACTGGATGCGCGTGTCGATGCGACCCGACAATATCTGCTGCAGACCTATCCCGCCGCCGCGCCGATGGTCGAGAATGCGCGCGGTGTGCTTTACATGCCGCTGATGACCGAGGCCGCGCTTGGCGTCGGCGGCGCCTATGGCCAGGGCGCGCTGCGGATCGGCGATGCGACGGTGGATTACTATTCCGCGACGCAGGCCAGCGTCGGCTTTCAGGCCGGCGCGCAGCAATACGCCCATGTTCTGATCTTCCAGACCGACGCGGCGCTGGCCGCTTTCCGCGCCGCTCCGGGCTGGGTCGCGGGCGCCGATGCCTATTACGCGGTGCCCGCCGGGGGCATGTCGCTGGGGGCCGATACGATCACCGCGCAATATCCGGTCGTGGCGATGATCTTCGGCCAGTCCGGGCTGATCGCCGGTGCCGCGATCGACGGGACGAAATACAGCCGCATCATTCCCTCGGCCCTGCTGACGATGGCCAATCGCAACATGCCGTCGCTGGGGCTGCCGCCGGGCTGATCGACCGGCAGGGACGGAATCGGGCGACCTGCGGGGCGTGAAGGATCACGCCGCTGTCAGGTGCCGCAACCCACGGGTGACGTCGGCGCGCACCGCCAGCCGCAAGGCGGGTTCATCGCCGGCGCGCAGCGCGGCCAGGATCATGCGGTGATGGCGCGGCGGCTCCTGCCGTTTCACCCGGCCATAGAGCGCCCGCATGGTCGGCCCCAGTTGCAGCCAGATCGTCTCCAGCATGGCCAGCATCGCCGGGGCCTGCGCGCGCAGATACAGCATCCGGTGAAAATCCAGGTTGCAGCGGATGTAACCCACCGAATCGTGGCGTTCGACGGCATCGGCGATGCGAGCATTCATCTGTGCCAACCGGTCGATCAGCGCAAGATGCGCCCTCGGCAGGGCGCGGGCCGCCAGTTCCGGCTCGATCAGGGCGCGCAGGGCGGCAAGTTCCTCGATCCGGTCATCCGACAGCGCCGGCGTGGTGACGCGGCCCGAGCCCGACAGACTCAGCGCGCCCTCGGCCACAAGGCGCCGCACCGCCTCGCGCGCGGGGGTCATCGACAGATGGTATTCCTGCGCGATTCCGCGCAGGGTCAGCGGCTTGCCGGGCGGCAATTCGCCCAGCATGATCCGGCTGCGGAGGCTGCGATAAAGCCGCTCATGCGCGGCGGGGTCGGACGATCGGGACGGGGTCATGCGCGCCTTGTGATCACAAATGCGCCGCCCGTCAATCCCGCCCGTCAATCCCACCTGGCAGGCCGATCAGACCGAATCGAAGCGCCAGATCAGCAGATCGCCGCCATGACGCCGCAGCCAGGCCCGACAGGTCCCGTAACCGGGCTTCAGCGCCTCGACCGCGGCCCAGAACCGGGGCGAGTGATCCATATGCGCCAGATGCGCGACTTCGTGGGCGGCGACGTAATCCAGCACCTCGGGCGGGGCCATCGCCAGCCGCCACGAGAACATGATCCGTCCGTCCGAGGTGCAACTGCCCCAGCGTGATCGTGTGTCACGCAGGACGATGGCGCGGAACGGCCTGCCCAGCCGCGCGGCATGGCGGTCGCAGGCCGATCCCAGACGCTGATGGGCCAGATGTTTCACGAAGGCTTGAACGACGGGTCCGGCCGGTCGGTTGGCAGGCAGCATCAGGCGATCGCCCTCGATCCGGGCAAGACGGGTCTGTGCAGGGGTCAGGATCAGTCTCCGGCCCTCGATCGGAAAGGCCGTCCCGATCTGAACCCGCTGAGGCTGCGGCACGCGCCCGCTGGCCCCGCGCAGCCAGTCGAGCCGCGATTCCAAGAAGGCGCGCCCCTCGGCCTCGGGGATGTGACTGGGCAGCGTCAGCACCGGCGCACCACCATCGCGCGGCACCCGCAGAATCATGCGCCGCGCCCGCGCCGAGCGGCGCAGAAGGACGTGCAGGCCGTCCTCGATCCGGATGCTTGCGGCCATGTCCCGCCCCTTCTGCCCGACCGGCCGGCGCGCAGCTTGCAACGCCGCGCGGGGCCTGTCAGAAAAGCCTTTGACACCCCTCTGGCGCTGTGGCAGGGGGACCACCGATTTCCCTAAACGCGGCGGAAGGAGAATGCCATGCCCAAAGAGGAATGGGGCACGAAACGCCTGTGCCCGCATTGCGCAACGCGCTTTTACGATTTGCAGAACGATCCGATGACCTGTCCGGCCTGCGGGGCCCAGTTCACGCTGGAAAGCCTGACCGATGGACGCGGCAAGACGCTGGTTCCGGAAAAGGCCGCCTCGCGCGACACGAGCGAGGCCGCCGAGGAAGAGGACGACATCGACAGCGACAGCGGCGATCTGGACGACGACCTGCTGGAAGAGGAGGACGACGACGGCGACGTGTCGCTGGACGATATCGCCGACGTCTCGGACGACGACGAGGACTGATGCGATTGCGGGGGCCGGCTGCGGGGCCGGCCCTTCTTGCCCTGCCCCGACCAAGGATATCCCGATGGCCCTCAACGCCTATGCGCCGCTGATGCGCAGCGTTCTGCGCATTGTCAGCGCGCTGACGTTCTTCGCCCATGGCACACAGAAGATTCTCGGCTTCCCGGCCAGCAACCTGAATCCCCCTGCCCTCTCGCTTCCCTGGATTTCGGGCATCATGGAGCTGGTTGGCGGCGCGCTGCTGATCGTCGGATTGTTCACCCGTCCGGTGGCCTTTCTGCTGTCCGGCCTGATGGCGGTCGCCTACTGGATCGCCCATGCGCCGCAGGGTCCGTTTCCGGCCCTGAACGGGGGCGATCCGGCGATCCTGTATTCCTTCGTATTCCTCTACCTGGTCTTCGCCGGCCCCGGCCCGCTCAGCGCGGATGCGGTTCTGGGTCGTGACAAATAGTCGTTCAGGGCGATCGAACACGCGCAGGACGGGATCTTGCATCCCGTCCTTTTCCCTGTCGCGGCCTGCCACCGGATTACCTCGGGATTTCGGACCGGCCCGGCGAATTTTCCACTTGCACCCTCTTCGGCGCGCCCCTATAGACCGCCCCACGCAAGCGCAAAGCAGCGCCCGCGCAGACCTCCGGTGGGGCCATAGCTCAGTTGGTAGAGCGCTTGAATGGCATTCAAGAGGTCAGGGGTTCGACTCCCCTTGGCTCCACCAGGTTTTCCCGAAAATGATACCTGCCAGATCGTCTCGACTTTTTGTCACAACGATGAACAAGGCAGCCGCGTCTAGTCCGGGATCATCGGTATCTGACTGAACAGAGGCGCATCTTTTTTTCCATCCTTGCGGCGAACGGCAAGTCCGAGCCCCTGTTTTCAGGCACAACACTGACGCCGATTGACCCCTTCCCGAAAATCGTGCCGTGATAGTCAGGTGTTGACCTAATATGTTCCGCCCGCCTAGTTCTGGCTGATGGCCAACTTTGATACCGTGATCGAAACAACATTCAGCGCACTTTCCGACCCGACGCGGTGCGCAGTGGTGAAAGCCCTCAGCCAAGGACCGGCGGCGGTCTCGAAGCTGGCACAGCCCTTCGACATGGCCTTGCCATCCTTTACACAGCACTTGGCAGTTCTGGAGGACGCTGGGCTTATCTCATCGGAACGGCAGGGACGAACGCGCATCTGTTCTCTTGATCCAGATGCACTTCGCAGGGCTGAAGATTGGCTGGCAACATACCGCCGGCAGGCAGAAGAACGCCTCGATCGTCTTGAGGCACATCCGGACCAGCAAAAGAAGGATAATCCCGATGACTGAAAAAGTCAGAAGCACAGCAAAGGATTGGTCATCGGCCCCGCTTGATCGTGAAATCGTCATCACCCGCGTGGTAGACGCGGATCGCGCAACTGTCTGTGCGGCGTGGACGGATCCCGAACAGATCGTGAAATGGTTCGGGCCGGAGGGTTTCAGATGCAAGACTCATGAAATCGACATCCGGACGGGCGGCGTGTGGCGGTTCGACATGACCTCACCTGATGGCACGAACTTCTCGAACGGGATGGATTTCGTCCGCGTCGAAGCTCCGGACCTGATCGAGGCGGTCCATGGCAAGGACGAAGCCAACGATCCGGATCGGTTCCGTCTGCTTGTAACCTTTGATGAGCAGGAAAACGGAAAATCGGTCGTTACCCTGCGACAGATCCATCCGACGCCGGAACGCCGGAACACCGTCATTGCCTTTGGCGCCGTCGAACTTGGTGGTCAGACCCTCTCGAAACTGGCTGCACAAGTCGAAAGCCGGTGACTGATTGGCAAAATCGGACGTGAACCGTCAGATGCCCCGCATCCGTGCAAATTGGCGATGCTGCCTGCGAAACCCTTTGCCGGCGATGGAAAAGCGACCGGTCAGGCCCCGGCCTCGATCCGCTGGCTGCGGCGACGCAGGGCCATGGTGACAAGCGGTATGACCCAGATCAGGATCGTGAAGGCGCCCAGGGCGCCCGAGACGGGGCGATCAAAGAACCCCACGATACCGCCATCGGACTTGATCACTGTCGCCATGAAATTGTCCTCGAGCATCGGGCCGATGACGATGCCCAGGATGGCCGGCGCGATCGGGAAGCCGTTTTCCTCCATGAGAAAGCCAAGAACCCCCAGCACCAGCATCACGGCGATGCCGAAGACGCTGTTGGTGATGGCGAACGAGCCGACGATGCAGAACAGCAGGATCACCGGCATCAGCAACCGCGCCGGGGTCTGAACGACGAACCTGGCGCCGCGGATCGCGAAATAGCCCAGCACCAGCAGCAAAAGATTGGACAGGAAGAAGGTCAGGAAAATGGCATAGGTCAGGTCGGCCTGCTGGACGAAGACCATCGGACCGGGGGTGATGCCCTTCATGAAAAGGACGCCGACCGCGATGGCGGTCACGGAATCCCCCGGAATGCCGAAGACCAGCGCGGGGATCCAGACACCGCTGAGCGCCGCATTGTTGGCGGCGCCCGCCGAGGCAAGTCCCTCCGGATGACCGGTGCCGAACTTCGCGGGCGTCCGAGAGATCTTCTTGGCCATGGCATAGGCAACCCAGGCAGCGATATCGGCGCCGGCGCCAGGCAGGATGCCGATAACGGTTCCGATCAGGCTGCCCGAAACCAGATGCCGCTTGTTTTCGCGCACCATCTTCCACTGACCGCCATAGACGGTGGAATTGGATTTGGGTGCGGAACTGGTCTGGTGCGACGCGTTCATGGAAAAGCGCAGTATTTCGGTCACGGCGAACATGCCGATCATTGCCGGAATGAAACTGACCCCGCCCATCAGGTCGACCGATCCGAATGTGAAACGCGGGTAACCGCCGGTCACATCGATGCCAATGGTCGAGATGAAAAGACCGATCAGCAGTGACACCAGCCCCTTGATCGGCGAGCCGCGCGAAATGATGACAGAGCAGCTAAGCCCCAGAACTGCCAGCCAGAAATACTCTACCGTGCTGAACTGAAATGCGAATTCGGCAAGGAAGGGCGCCCCGAGGGTCAGGATGATGGCGCCCACGAAGCCGCCGAAGACCGAACTGACCAGCCCGATCCCAAGCGCCCGCTCGGCCTCTCCGCGCAAGGTCATCTGATAGGCGTCATCGACATAGGCGGCCGAGGCTGGGGTTCCGGGGATGCGCAGCATCGCGCCGGGAATGTCTCCGGCAAAGATCGCCATGGCGACGGCGCTGACGATAGAGGCGATCGCCGGCAGCGGATCCATGAAGAAGGTAAGCGGCACCAGAAGGGCCGTGGCCATCGTGGCCGAAAGCCCCGGAATCGCCCCGACAAACAGGCCGAAAAGCGACGAGGCGATGATGACGCCAAGCACCGAAGGATCGGCGATCATGGTGAAAGCGTTGAGAATGTTGTCCATGACGTGCCCCTTGTCGACCTACCAGGCGACCGATTGCAGGATGCCCCACGGCAGAGGCACCAGAAAGACCTTGCTGAACAGGGTGTGGATCGCCAGCGATGCCGTTACCGACACCAGGACCGAGGTCATCACGTCCACCCGCAGCGACAGCAGGAATGCCAGAAGCATCGCGATGCTGAGGACAGGAAACCCGATCACGTCCAGCAGCGGGATGAAGCTTGCCGTTCCCAGCAGCACGATCGCCACCCGGATCAGACGGCGGTGGTCGGAAATCCAGTCGCCCGGTTCGGCCAGTTTTGGCCGCGGCCTCGCGATCATGTCTTTCACGATGAGAACGAGCGAGCAGAGGATGAGGCCCGAGGCCACGATCATGGGCAACAGGCCTGAACCGATGGACAATCCCGGGATCAACGGAAAGCGGCTGGCTTCCACCAGGATGGCTGTCGCAAACAGCAACAGCACGAAACCTGTCAAACGGTCACTGATCTTCATGTCGTCTCCCGCAAGTTACCCCGATTTCCGACGATGATCCCTGCCGGATCGTCCGGGCGGTAATCAGTCCGCCCGGGCGGCGTACCGGTCGCGGCCGGTGGCGCGAGGGTCGGGGATGATCCGGCGCAACGGCCTGTGGCCGATGCGCCGGGCTGGCTATTTGGCGAGGCCGGCGGCCTTCATGACCATGCCGTTGGCAGCATCGGCATCGGCCATGAATTTGCCGAATCCCGGTCCGTCCAGCCAGACCTTGCCGAAACCGCGTTCCGCCATGAAGGCGGTGAATTCTTCGGATTTCCAGGCAGCTTCCAGCGCGGTCGAAAGCCTGGCGACGACATCGTCGGGCAAGCCGGCGGGCCCGGCCAGGCCACGCCAGGTGGAAACCGTCAGATCAATTCCGGTCTCTGATTTTACGGTCGGCAGATCGGGCACGTCGGCAAGCGGCTCGTCCCCCATCACCGCAAGCGACTTGACCTTGCCGGCCGAAATCAGCGAGGCGGCCTCGGGATAGGAGGATGCGACGATGTCGACGCCGCCCGACACCAGGTCCTGCAGGCCCGCGGCCGCGCCCTTGGATGGCACCCAGGGCACCGTGTCCGGAGCAAGGCCGCTTTCGACCAGCAGACCGGCCATGGCAAGGTGCCAGATGCCGCCCTGACCGGTTCCCGAAGCCTTCATCTTGCCCGGATCGGCCTTGGCGGCCTCGAGAAAGGCCGGAAGCGTATCGAATTCGGAATCGGCGCGAACGTGGAAGGCGGCCGGGTCCGCATTGAACAGCCCGATCGGAGTATAATCCGAATAATCCAGATCGGTCAGGCCCGCGTGCCGCATCATGGCGATCTCGACGGTCACGGTGCCGATCGTATAGCCGTCGGGCTGCGCGTTGGCGATTGCCGAATGGCCGACAACGCCCGATCCGCCGTCACGGTTGACCACGTTCACGGGAACCCCGAGTTCCTGTTCCATCAGCCCGGCAAGCATCCGGCTGGTGGCGTCGGTGCCGCCGCCGGCGCCCCAGGGCACGATCCAGGTGATCGGCCGCTCGGGATATTCCGCGAGGGCGGACTCGGACAGAACAAACGTTCCGGCGGCAAACGCGGCCGCGCCGAGGCCGAGAGTGAAGAAATTGCGAAGCATGAACATCCTCCTTACATGCATTTGATTGTGACCTATCCGCGCTCTTCGGTGCGGTTCCGGTCGTGAACGAAGCGACATGGCGCTTCGAAACTTGATCCTATGACGGCTTTCCGGCTTTTCGACCTCACGTTAGCGATCTTCTTCGGACCGTGTCATGGCCGGGCCGCGGCGAGCGGCGGGAAGAATAGTGCATATCGCCGTCCCTCCTGTCTCGATCCGTTTCAACGGAACGCGCCCGGCATCAGGGTTCGCGGCAGCCAGAGCGCCAGTTCCGGCACCAGAATGATCAGCAGCAGGATCAGCAGCATCGGCATCAGGATGATGACGACATCCCGCATCACCTGCGCGACGTTCATTCCGCCTATCGCGGCCGAGATCAGCAGACAGAGCCCATAGGGCGGCGTCACCAGTCCGAAGGCCAGCGAGACGATCCCGATGATCGCGAAAACGACCGGGTGGATATCGGCCGCGGCCGCCACCGGCAGCAGCACGGTGCCCAGGATGATGATGGTGGGAATCGCATCGATGAACAGGCCGAAGAACAGGAACAGGGCGGCAATGACGATCGCGGTTCCGAAAGTGCCGAACTGCAGGCTGGTCATGCCCTCCACGATCAGCCGGGGCACGTTGAAGAAGGCCAGCATCCAGCCGAATGCGGAGGCGGTGCCGATCGCGAACAGCGAGATCGAGGCGAACCGCCCGGTCTCGTAGAAGATGCCACCCAGATCGCGCAGCGAAACCGTGCGATAGACGAACATCCCCAGGATCAGGGCATAGGCCGCGGCGATGATGGCGCTTTCGGTCGGTGTCACGATGCCGCCGACGATGCCGCCGATCACCAGAATCGGCGTCAGCATCGCCAGCGCCGCACCCTTCAGCGCGTGCCAGAACTCGGACCAGTTGGGGCGGCCCGCCCTGGGGTAGTTGCGGACCTTGGCATAGGCATAGACCGTCCCCATCAGCGCCAGGCCGATCAACAGGCCGGGGATGGCGCCAGCCAGGAACAGCGCCCCGACAGAAACCTGCATCACCCCGCCCCAGACCACCATCAGGATGCTGGGCGGGATGATGACGCCCATCACCGACGAACAGGCCGTGATGGCGATGGCAAAGCGGGTATCGTAGCCTTCCCTGACCATTGCCGGGATCAGGATCCTGCCGCAGCCGGCCGCATCGGCGGTCGACGATCCCGAAATGCCGGCAAACAGCATCGACACCGCCACATTCACATGTCCAAGCCCGCCGGGCATCCAGCCTGTCAATACTCTGGCCAGTTCGATCAGCCGGTCGGTGATCTTGCCCGAATTCATCAGATTGGCGGCCAGCAGGAAGAACGGCACCGCCAGCAGGACGAACGAATTATAGGACTGAAACATCCGGTCCAGAACGATGAACGGCGTCAGACGGATATCCAGAAGCACGATCGGAACCGTGGCGATGCCAAGCGCGAAGGCCACGGGCACGCGGATCAGGACAAGAAGCAGAAACCCGCCAACCAGGACGGCGCTGGCCAAACCTGTAGACACGATCATGACGTGACCTTTCGCGATGCGCGATAATTGCTGAAAGTCTCGGCCAGGCGGTAGAATGCGAAGATCGCCCAGACCGCGCCGGCGATCGGCACCGAAATGAAGGTGACAAGCTTGTTGGCCTGCATCATCACGGATCGCTGCAAGGCGCCGAACCTCGCATATTCAAGACCGTACCAGGCGAAAAGCAGGGCGAAGCAGCCGATCAGCAGGAACACGACGCCCTGCTGCAGAAAGATTGTCAGCGGGCGGCTTGCGTCGGGCGTCACCCGGACATCGAAATGGGTGCCTTCCCAGACCGCGATCATCGACCCGATCATGACCACCCAGACGAAGATGAAGGTGGCGAGTTCCTCGGTCCACAGATAGACCGGGATCATGCCGGTATATCGCGCGATAACCTGCATTCCGACCGGAATGGCCAGTATCGCCGTCATTGCGCCCAGCAGGATGCGCAGCACCTGGCAAAATCCTTCAAGCATCCGTTTCACGCCGTCTTCTCCCCCCTGCCCTCGCGGCCTGTCCCGCGCTTTGAAAAGCGCGTTGCGGACGATGCCGCCGCGAGGGCGTTCCAGCTGTTCGGACCCCGATCACATGCCGCGGATGGCGGTCAGCAAATCGGTCGCACCCAGGCTTTCGGCATAGGCATCCTGCACCGGAACCACCATTTTCAGCAGTTCGTCGCGACCTTCGAATTCCAGGACGGTCAGTTGGCCGGCATCGACCATTTCCTGCAGTTTCTCTGCATCCTCGCGGGATTCCAGTTCGCGTCCGAAGGCTCCGGCCTCGTCGCCGGCTTCCAGGACGGCGGCCTGCAAATCCTCGGGCAGATTGCGGAAAGTCTTGCCGCTCATCACGATCGGGCGGACGGTGATCGCGTGGCGAGTCAGCGTCAGATAGGGCGCGACCTCATAGAACTTGAGGTTCTGGATGCTCGCAGCCTCGTTCTCGAACCCGGCGATGACGCCGGTCTGGATGGCGTTGTAGACCTCGTTATAGGCAATCGCCGAGGGCGCGGCGGTCAGCGCCGAAAAGATCTGGGCCTGGATCGGGGCCCCCATGACGCGCATCTTGAAGCCGTTCAGTTCTTCCAGATTCTGGATCGGCGCGTTCGAGATGATGTTGCGCACCCCGCCCCCGGTATAGCCGATCACCATGATGTCGGCCTTTTCCAGAAGCTCGTCTTCCAGCGGCTTCAGGACATCGCTGGACAAGACCGCCTCCCACTGGGCCTGGTCGCGAAACAGGAACGGCATGTCCATCAGCGGGATGGACGGCGCGAAAGTCGCCATGTTCGACGGCGCCATGATCGTGTAGTCGATCGCGACACCCTGCTGCAGGAACGTCACGTAGTCGGCTTCGACCCCCAGTTCGCCGTTCAGGCGCAGGTCGAATGTGACGTCGCCGTCATATTTTTCGTTCACCAGTTCGGCAAAACGGCGCATCGTCTTGGTGAAAGCATGGTTCTCATCGAACATGCTGGCACCGCGCAGCGTGATCTCCTGCGCGCTGGCGGCCGAAACCGTGGCCACGAATGCACAGGCAAGGCCGACGCCACGCAGCAGCGTTCCGGCGGAAAAGTGGTTTGTCATGTGTTCCTCCTCGAAAATTCCGGGGCGCGAGTCCGTTGGCCCGGCGCGGCAGGTCGAAGCTTCAGTCAGGGCTGAACGGATCGACCAGACTGCCGTATTGATTCGGACTCCCCCTCCCCATCTTTGCACTAGCATGTTGTCTTCTAGTATACCAGATCAATCTTGCCGAATGGTCCTGCTGATCGACGGGTCGGGACGTTGATTGTGCAACGCCCTTCAGCCCCCTTGCCAAAAGCGGAAGGATGGGACGATCGGGCCTGACGGCTGCGGCAAAGCCTGTTGCCCGACCCTGTCTCCGCGACGGTCCGGCACATGGGCGCGGCCCGTCCCTGCCTCAGGAGAACAGCATCCCGCCATTGATGTCGACATTGGCTCCGGTGATGAAACCGGCTTCGTCACTGACCAGGAAATACACCAGATTGGCGACATCTTCCGATGTCCCCTGGCGCCTGACCGGCGATGCCGCCTCGACGTTGCGACGCACCTCGTCCTTGGTGTGGATGTTGTGAAAATCGGTGTCGATCATGCCGGGGCAAAGCGCATTGACGCGAATCTTCGGACCAAGTTCCTTGGCAAGACCGCGCGTCATCGTCATCACCGCGCCCTTCGACGCGCCATAGGC
>NZ_DHXG01000011.1:0-684 GCF_002413585.1 Paracoccus sp. UBA5162 | reverse complement strand
GAACCGGATTTCAGGTGCGGCAGGCAGGACTTGATCATCAGGAATGTGCTCGTCACATTCAGGTCCATGACTGCCTGCCAATGCTCCAGCGACATTTCCGGAATGGTCTTGCGCGCGATCAGACCGCCGGTGTTGTTGACCAGGATGTCGATGCCGCCAAATTCTTCCAGGGTTCGCTTCACCAGCGCATCCGCGCCGTCCCGGGTGGTCAGGTCGCCGCAAAGCGCGAAAGCCTTGCCGCCCCTGGAACGAATTTCTTCGACCGCGCTGTCCGCCCCGGCGCTGCTGGAGAAGTAGTTGATTGCGACCATCGCGCCTTCTTCGGCAAGACGCATGGCGCAAGCGCGCCCGATGTCGCGACCTCCGCCGGTCACGATAGCGGTTTTTCCCTTGAGCGTCATGTCTGGTCCTTCTCTTACGTTTCTGTCTGTCTGTCCGGGCGGCAACACGCCGCCGGGTCAGGCCGTTGGCCGATCCTCGCAGTCAGGACTTTGAAATACCGCGATCCGCGCCCGGACATCAGCTTCCTCCCCCTGTGCGACGCCTCCATCTGTCGCCTGTGAACCGGCAAGCCGATTCGCTGTCGTGTCTTTCTGGTATACTAGTAATCTTTGTGGTATACTAGATGCGAGTAAGGTAGAGTCATCCGATGGGTGGAACCCTTGAAAAACAAGGCAACAGCCC
>NZ_DHXG01000018.1:54550-92330 GCF_002413585.1 Paracoccus sp. UBA5162 | reverse complement strand
CTAGGCTGCCTGGCGCCCGTAATAAAGCTGCACGACATGACGCGCCTCGGCGAAGAACAGCCAGCGCGACACGAAGGCGCCGGCCAGATGCAGTGCGAAAGCCAGCCCGAACAGGGCCGGATGCCTGCCGAACAGAAGGACGATCGCGGGCAGGACCGCGATCAGGCCGATGCCGATCAGCCTCAGCTTGGCAGCGTGGCGCCGGGCGACCTGAAAGCCGAATTCCCGAAGCAGGTAATTGCTGCCGCTGTGAGGGGATTCGAACAGGCGCACCCGGCCCGACAGCCCGGTGGCTGAATTCATGTCGTGGCCGCGTTTGGCGAAGCGGCCGTCGCCCGTCAGCCAGCAGACCGCCTGCAAGAGCCCCAGGGCCACCAGCAGCGGAATCGACAGCGCCCATGATCCGGACAGCAGCGCCCCGGCGGTCAGCGCGCAGGCGATGAAATAGGCCGGTGTCAGGGGCGAGTTCCAGCGCGGCACCGTCTTCATCTGCGCATAGATCATCGAGGTGACGAACACGGTCGCGACCGACATGGCCGCGCCGATGATGCCCAGCGGCAGCAGCACCCGGCCGAAGAAGATCGCGGCGATGGCGAAAAGCGCCATCACCAGCAATGTCGTGACCGCCGCCCAGCCTTCGCGCGACAGCCAGCTTGTGCGCCATTGGGTGAACGCCAGCAGGCCGCGCTGCGGATTGCCGAGGTGGAAGATGGACGAGATCAGCCCGCCCGCGGCCATCGCGAAGGCCAGCGCGAATTGCCAGAAGGCCGGCCAGCCTGTCGTGGCGAATCCAAGACCCAGAAAGGCCAGATAGCCGAAGCCCGCGCCCGACAGGACGGTAAAGATGATGACGGAAGGGGCCGGATGCATCAGATCTTCTCCAGCGCGCGGTCGAGCCAGGCGAAGAAGCCTGACGCATCGTGCGGTTGCCGGGCCGGCGCCGACGGGGCCGGCCCGCCATCCAGCCGGTCCCTGGGCCGCGGCGGCAGGTATTTGTTGACCGGTCTGGTTCCCTGTTCCGGCATCAGGTCGAAACCGCCGCGTTCGGCCACCAGCTGGCTGACGGCGCTGTCCGGATCGCCCAGATCGCCGAAATGGCGCGCTCCGGCCGGGCAGGTGCGCACGCAGGCGGGCACGCGGTCCACCTCTTCCAGGTTCTCGTTGTAGATGCGGTCCACGCAGAGCGTGCATTTCTTCATCACGCCCGCGGCCTGATCCATTTCCCGCGCGCCATAGGGGCAGGCCCAGGCGCACAGGCCGCAGCCGATGCAGGCATCCTCGTTGACCAGCACGATCCCGTCCTCGGCGCGCTTGTAGCTGGCGCCTGTCGGGCAGACGGTGACGCAGGGCGCGTCCTCGCAATGCAGGCAGGATTTGGGGAAATGGACGATCTGCGCGCAGCCGCCGCCCTCGGGCTCGATCTCGTAGCTGTGGACGCGGTTCAGGAAGGTGCCGACCGGATCGGCGCCATAGGCATCCATGTCCGACAGCGGCGCGCCGTAATTTTCGGTGTTCCAGCCCTTGCAGCTGATCACGCAGGCATGGCAGCCGACGCAGGTGTCGAGGTCGATGACAAGGCCCAGCTTGCGTTCGGTCCGTTCCGGCAGCGCGGTCATCTGCCCACCTTCCAGCGCAGGTTGCGCGGGCCCCGGCCGACGGGCGAGGCGATGGCCGCGAATCCGGGATCGGCCTCGTCCTGCGGCGGCACCTTCTCGATCTTCACGCGCAGGTCGAACCAGGCTGCCTGACCGGTGATCGGGTCGGAATTGGACCAGCGCATCCCGTCGCCTTTCGGCGGCAGCAATTCATGGATCAGGTGGTTCAAGAGAAAGCCTTTCGTTGCCTCGGGCGCGTCCTCGTCCAACGCCCATGCGCCCTTGCGTTTGCCGATGGCGTTCCAGGTCCAGATGGTGCTGCCGTTCAGCCCGGCATGAAGGGCGACCGGAACGGTGATGCTGCCATGGACCGAACTGAGCCGCGCCCAGTCGCCATCGGCGAAGCCGTGCGATTCCCAGACCCCGCGCGGCAGATACATCGGGTTCCGCCCGTGGATCTGGCGCAGCCAGGCATTCTGGCCACCCCACGAATGATACATCGCCATCGGTCGCTGGGTCAGGGCGTGGATCGGGTATTCGGCGGGATCGGCGTGATCGTCCTCGAACGGGGGATACCAGATCGGCAGCGGCTCCATCACCCGGCGCAGCCGGTCGCGCAGGTGGTCGGGGGGCTGGCGCTCGCCGTGGCCTTCGGCGGCGCGCTGGAACTTGCGCAGCGGCTCGACATAGAGGCTGAAGAGGTAGGGCTGCGGCGCGTCGTAAAGGCCCATGCCGACGGCCCAATCCTGGTAATCCATGTTCCACGGCTTGTAGAAATCGGCGCCCTCGGGGATATGCGAGACGAAGAAGCCGCCATTGTCGACATAGCGTTTCAACTGGTCGGGGTTCGGCGCCCCGCGTCCCACCTCGCGGCCATCGCCGCGAAAGCCCGCCAGCGGACCGATGCCCGGCTTGCGTTCGTGGTTGACGATGTAATCGGCATAATCGCGCCATTTCGGGCGGCCATCCTCGTGCACGAAGCCGGGCAGTTTCATCAGGTTCGCCAGCTGGATCAGCACGGTCTGAAAGCCGCGCACATCGCGGTCGGGTTCGACCACCGGCCAGCGGATCGCATCCGCGGCGGCGCCGGCCTCGGAGATCGGGCGATCCAGCAGGCTGATGCAGTCGTGGCGTTCCAGATAGGTCGTGTCGGGCAGGATCAGGTCGGCATAGGCCACCATCTCGGATGCGTAGGCGTCGGAATAGATGATGCGCGGGATGACGTAATCGCCGTTCTCGTCGGTATCGGTCAGCATCTTCATGACGCCGCCGGTATTCATCGACGAATTCCACGACATGTTCGCCATATACATGAACAGCGTGTCGATCCGGTAGGGATCGCCGGCATGGGCGTTCGAGATCACCATGTGCATCAGCCCATGCGCCGACATCGGGTTTTCCCAGGTGAAGGCCTTGTCGATCCGGGCCGGGCTGCCGTCCTCCTTCAGCGCCAGATCCTCGGGGCCGTGGACAAAGCCCAGATGCGGGCCGTCCAGCGGCGTGTCGGGCGTCACCTTGCAATGCGGTTTCGGATGGGCGGTCGCGGGTTTTGGATAGGGCGGCTTGAAGCGGAACCCGCCCGGCACCTCGACCGAACCCAGCAGGATCTGCAGCATGTGCAGCGCGCGGCAGGTCTGGAAGCCGTTGGAATGGGCCGAGATGCCGCGCATGGCGTGGAAGGCCACCGGGCGTCCGGTCATGGTGTCGTGCCGCTCGCCCCGGAAATCGGTCCAGGGACGGTCCAGCACGATCGCCTCGTCAAAGGCCACGCGCGCGATCTCGTCGGCGACGGCGCGGATGCGGGCGGCGGGGATGCCGCAGCGGTCGGCGACTGCCTCGGGGGCGTATTCGGGTTGCAGATAGCGTTCGGCCATCAGCTGCAACACCGTGCGATGGCCGGGATGGGCGGCATTCAGGTCGGGGCGCACGCCCCTGCCGTCGAAGGCGGCCAGCCCGCCGGTGGCGCGGTCGATCACCAGCGCCCTGCCGTCCTGATCGCGCAGGAACAGGCCGGTCTGCTCATCGACCAGCAGCGGCGCGTCGGTATAGCGCGCCAGATAATCCAGATCGATCCGGCCCGCCGCCATCAGGCAATGGACCAGCGCCAGGATCAGCAGCCCATCCGTGCCCGGCGTGATCCCCAGCCATTCGTCGGCCACCGCATTATAGCCCGACCGGATCGGATTGACGCCGATGATGCGCGCGCCGCGCGCCTTCAGCTTGCCGATGCCCATCTTGATCGGATTGCTGTCGTGATCCTCGGCCACGCCGAACAGCATGAACAGCTTCGCCCGGTCCCAGTCGGGCTGGCCGAATTCCCAGAACGCGCCGCCCATCGTATAGATGCCCGCCGCCGCCATGTTGACCGAACAGAATCCGCCATGGGCGGCATAATTCGGCGTACCGAAGGCCTGCGCCCAGAAGCTGGTGAAGCTTTGCGACTGGTCGCGGCCGGTGAAGAAGGCCAGTTTCGACGGATCGTTCTTGCGAATGGGCGTCAGCCAGTCCTTCGCCAGGCCCAGAGCCTCGTCCCAGGAAATCTCCTGAAACCGGCCCGAACCGCGCGGCCCGACCCGGCGCAGGGGCGCGCGCAGCCGGGATGGCGCATTGACCTGCATGATCCCGGCCGAACCCTTGGCGCACAGCACGCCCTTGTTCACGGGATGGTCGCGATTGCCCTCGATATAGGCGACGCGGCCGTCCTTCATGTGGACGTTGATGCCGCAGCGGCAGGCGCACATGTAGCAGGTGGTCTTGCGGATTTCGTCGGAAACCCTGGGCGAGGTGTCGATCCGGGGCTGGTTCATCATCGCTCCTTGGGCTTGGCCTGCGCGGGCTGGCGGCCGATCCGCGTCCGGACCGAGGGCCACAGCGACCACAGCACGAAGATCAGCGCCAGCGACAGGATCGTCGCGCTGATCGGACGTGTAAAGAAGACCGTGTAATCCTGACGGGAATTTGCAATCGAGGTGAGGAAATAGCGTTCCGCAAGCGGTCCCAGGATCACTCCCAGAACCAGCGGCGCCGAGGGAAAGCCCACCCGCTTCATCGCCCAGCCGATGACGCCGAAGACCAGGCAGACATAGACGTCGAAGATGTTGTTGCGCACCCCGTAGGCCCCGATCAGGCTGAGGATGACGATGAAACCGGCCAGGATCGCCGGCGGCGTCCGCATCAGGGTCGAGAACATCTGCGCCACGCCCACGCCCGCGCCGATCATCAGCACGTTGGCGATGATCATGGCGGCGAAGATCGTATAGACCATCGACGGATCCATGATGAACAGCAGCGGGCCGGGATTGACCCCTTGCAGCATCATCGCGGCCAGCATGATCGCGGTTGCCGCGCTGCCGGGAATGCCCAGCGTCAGCAGCGGCACCATCGCCGCCCCGGTGGTGGCGTTCTTGGCCGCCTCGGGCGCGGCCAGCCCGGCCTCGATCCCGGTGCCGAATTCCTTGCCGCGCGGATTGACCTGTTTCTCGACCCCGTATGCGATGACCGCGCCGGGTGTCGCCCCGGCGCCCGGAATGACGCCGATCATGCAGCCCAGGGCGGTGCCGCGCGCGATCGCGCCCTTGACGTTCCAGATGTCGCGAAAGCTGGCGCCGGCGACCTTTCCATCGGCCTTCCTGGGCCGCAGGTCGCGGTCGGTGGCGACCAGATCGACCACCTCGCCGATGGCGAAAAGCCCGATCATCACCACGACGAAGCGGATGCCGCTTTCGACCTCGGGGATGCCAAAGCTGAACCGCGCCTGGCCGTAAAGCGGATCGACGCCGACCGTGCCGATGGCCATGCCGCTGAGCAGCGAGATCATGGTGATGACCGGCTTGTCCTTGGCGATGGCGATGACGCTGACCAGCCCCAGCACGGTGGCGGCGAAGAATTCCGGCTGCGAGAACTTCATCGCGAATGTCGCGAAGGGCGCCGACAGGAAGGTCAGCAGCAGCGCGCTGACCAGCCCGCCCACGGCGGAGGCTGTGACAGCGATGGTCAGGGCACGCTTGACCTGCCCCTTCTTCGTCATCGCATAGCCGTCCCAGGTCGCGGGCAGCGAGGCCGGCGTGCCCGGCACGTTGATCATGATGGCCGAGATCGAGCCGCCGAAGACCCCGCCGACATAGATCCCGCCCAGAAACAGCATCGCGTGGGTCACATTCATCGCATAGGTGAAGGGCAGCGCCATCGCCATCGCGTTGACAAAGGAAATACCCGGCAGCGCGCCCGCGATCACGCCGACCAGCAGGCCCGCGACCACCGTCAGGAAGGCGGTGATCTGGAAGGCCGAGGCAAAGCCGGCCATCAGCAGGTCTATCGTCTGCATCGTCGCGCCCTCTCAGTAGATGCCCAGAAGTTGCAGCAGCCAGACGCTGAACCGGTCGAAGACGCCCGCGCCCCGGCTCAGCGGCATCAGCGCCAGACCCATGAACATCCACAACAGCGCCACCGTGCCGATGGTCGGCACCAGCAGCAGGACCGCCGGATGGCGCAGGCCGCCATACAGGCACCAGACCAGCAGAAATCCCGCGCAGGCCAGCGCGAAGCCCACGATCGGCAGCAGCCAGCCGAAGGCGATGACCAGAAGGATGCCGGTCAGCGCCTTTCCGTAATGATAGACATCCTCGTCATGCGGCGTGGCAAGGCTGGTCGAGACGCGGCCCCGGACCAGCAGCCAGACCTCGGAGAAAAGCCAGATCGCCGAACACAGCGCCAGCAGCGCCAGCACCGCGTTCGGCCATGCCGCCGGTCCAAGGCCGGGCACGTCCGGGCGCCGGTCGGAACTGAACATGAAGCCCGGCAGAGCCAGCGAAGCGGCCAGCAGCAGGGCGGGCACCGCGACCGGGATCAACCGTTTGGCGCGCCGCGCCCGCGGGGTCGGCGGCGCGGCGGCCTGTCGTGCCGCATCCTCGGTTCGCATGTTCGGGGCCATCGCCATCCTGCCGCCTCAGCTTGCCAGCTGGTCCGTGATCAGTTGCAGGAAATCGCGGATCATCGCCTGGGCCTCCTCGCCCGTGACCGGCTGGATGCAGCTGTAGGTTTCGGCACAGAAGGTCTGCCATTCCGCGCTGGCCACCGATTCCTCGACCGCCGATTGCAGCTTTTCGACGATGGCCGGATCGGTGCCGGCGCGCACCGCGACGGTGCGGAAATTGTCCAGCCCCGAGATGTCGTAGCCCAGTTCGACCGAGGTCGGAACGTCCGGAAAGGATGGGTGGCGTTCCTTGGAAAACACCACCAGCGGCTTCAGCTGCCCGGCCTTCAGGAATTGCGCGACATCGCCCGGTTCCTCGTACAGCACCGCCGTATGCCCGCCGATGGGCGAGGCATAGCGTTCGCCGGGCGCCTGGAACGGCACATTCTCCATCTGCACGCCGTCACGGGCCAGCAGCTTCAGCGTCACGTCGTCCTGCGTGCCATAGCCCGAGGTCGCCACCGTCAGTTCGCCCGGATTCTCCTTGGCATAGGCGAACAGATCCTCGGCCGTCTGGTAGGGGCTGGAGGCGGGGACGAACAGGAACGAGGGCGAGTTCTGGACCACGGCCAGAACCTGGAAATCCTCGGGCTTGCTGTCGCCCAGCCCGGATGCCCAGGACGCCACGGTCAGCGAGATCAGCGTCCCCATCGTATAGCCGTCGGCGGGATCGGTGCGCAGCCGCGTCAGCCCGGCATTGCCCGATGCCCCGGCGACGTTCGAGACCGGGATCGACACGCCCAGCGGCTTTTCCATCAGCCGCCCCATCTGCCGGCCCATCAGGTCGGCGCCGCCGCCGGGGCCGAAGGTCACGACCATCTCGATCGGGCGTTCGGGGTATTCCTGCGCGGCGGCCATTCCGGCCGATGCGATCAGCGCGGCGCTCCCGGCGCCGGTCAGGGCGGCTTTCAGCAAGGCGTTCAGGGTCATCTTCTTCTCCTCCCAGGGCAAATGTTGATCTTGTGGTTCCGTCCTCTCCTCCCAAAGCGGACGGGTTGCGGCGTCATCCGGTCATGTCCGCCAGCCGCAGGCGTTGAATCTTGCCGGACGGGCCCTTGGGCAGCTCGTCCATCAGGTGAATCACATCGGGCGACTTGAACCGGCCCAGCCGATCCTCGCAAAGCCGGGCCAGATCCGCGATCGTCAGCGCCGATCCCGGCCGCAGCGCCACCGCGGCCTCGACCCGTTCGCCGTAGCGGGCGCATTTGCGGGCGAAGGCGGCGGCCTCGATCACGTCGGGATGGGCGTAAAGCGCCTCGTCGATCTCGCGCGGGGCGATGTTCTCGCCGCCCTTGATGATCAGTTCCTTCAGCCGGCCGGTGACAAAGACATAGCCCTCCGCGTCGATCCGGCCCAGATCGCCGCTGCGCAGCCAGCCATCGGGCGTCAGCGCCGCCGCCGTGGCATCGGGATTGTCCAGATAGCCGCGCATCACGTTCGGGCCGCGCACGCAGATCTCGCCCTCGGTTCCGGGTGGCAGGGGCCGCAACCCGGCATCCATGATCGCCACCTCGTTGCCGATCGCCCGGCCGGGCGATCCGATCTTGCGCAATCCGGGCGGCAGCGGGTTCGACAGGATCTGGGCCGCGGTCTCGGTCAGGCCCATGGTCTCGACGATCGGGATGCCGAAACGCTGCTCGAACGCGCTCTGGACCTCGACCGCCAGCGCGGACGAGGCCGACCGGCCGAACCGGATTCGTGCCCGCGTGGCCGGATCCGGCGCCGCCTCGCCATGCAGCAGATGCGAGATGATGGTCGGCACGACCGAGAACCAGGTGGCGCGGTGTTCCTCGCACAGGGTCCAGAACCGGCCCGCCGAAAAGCGTTCGCAGACGATCGCCGCGCCGCCCGAGACCAGCGGCCCCATGATCGTCACGCACAGCCCGTTGATGTGATAGATCGGCAGCACGCACATCGCGCGGTCCCCGGGCGACAGACCATGCGCCGCGCAGGTGGTCCAGCCGCCCGCCAGCAGGCTGGCATGGCTGTGCAGCACGCCCTTGGGCCGCCCGGTCGTCCCCGACGTATACATCAGCAGCGCGTCGTCGCCGGACCCGTGCGGGTGCGGCGCGCCGGCAGCCCCGTCCCCTGGCCAGTCGAAGCCGTCCGCGCCCGCGGTCACGATCACCGGGCGGTCGGTCCGGGGCAGGGCGCGGTCCAGCAGATCGCGCTGCGACGCCGCCACCAGCACGATCGCCGCCCGCGAATGCGACAATGCATAGCCGATCGCCTCGGCCCCGGCGACCAGGTTGATCATCGTCGCGCGAAAGCCGCCATAAAGCGCGCCGAACAGGCCCAGCACGGCGTTGCGCCCATTGGGCATCATCAGCGCGACGCTGGCGCCTTTCGGGATCCCCATCGCGGCCAGGCGCCCGGCAATGTCGGCGGCGCCGTTACGCAGTTCCGACCAGTTCAGGGTGCCGCCATCTTCGGGAAAGACATGGCAGATCCGCTGTGCCTGGTTCTCGGCACGGGAATCCAGCCAGTCGCGGATCGTGCCTTCGGGCGGCCGGTCGGGATCGAATCTCATCGCCCGGCCTCGGCCCAGTAGCCGGCGAAGATCTCGTCCAGTTCCGGTTCGCGGGGCGGGATCGCGCGCACGACGCGCGTTGTCTGCGTGAAATGCCGCCAATGCAGATTGGCGTCGATGGAATTGCCGCCCCAGGATCCGCAGCCCATCGACAGCGAAAAGGGCAGCCCGTTGTCGAAGGCCCCGCCGGTGGCGAAACAATGCGCCTGATTGACGATGACCCGGCAGACCGGCAGGTCGCGGCCCATTGCGACGGGCCGGTCGGGATCGGCCGAATGCAGGCCGATGGAATGACCCGCGCCCTGATGGGTCAGGATCCGGCGGGCGATGCGGGTGGCATCCGCGAAATCGCGCGCGCGATACAGCGCGGCGACCCGGCTCAGCTTTTCGCCCGACAGGGGATGATCCGGGCCGATCCCGTCGGTCTCGACCGCCAGAAAGCGCGTGCCTTCGCGCACCCGGCCGGTCAGGCCCAGCTTCTCGACCGTGACATCGGCGTCGCGCGCGATGATCTCGCGGTTCAGATGTCCGTCGGGCCACAATCTTGCGACGATGCCGCCCGCCTCGGCGGCGGGAACGACCGCGCCGCCTTCGGCCGCCATCGCGGCGAGGAAATCGTCATAGATCGCGTCGACCACGATCAGCGCGTTCTCGGACGAACAGGAGGTCGCGTTGTCGAAGGTCTTCGATGCCGCGATCCTGGCGGCGGCGGCGGCCAGATCGGCGGTCTCGTCCACGATCACGGCGACATTGCCCGCGCCGACCCCGATGGCGGGGGTGCCGCTTTCATAGGCGCGACGCACGTTGTCCTGGCTGCCGGTGACGATGGCCAGATCGCAGGTTTCCAGCAGCCGCTGCGTCTTGGCCTTGCTGCCCGGCGCGGGCAGCATCTGGACCAGCGCCTTGTCCTCGCCGATCTTGTCGAATTCGGCATGGATGTAATCCAGCAGCATCTCGCAGCAGGCCACACCCTTGGGCGAGGGCGACAGGATGATCGCATTGCCGCATTTCAGCGCGTTGACGATGTTGTTGGCCGGCGTCGCCGCCGGGTTGGTCGAGGGCACGACCGCGCCGATCACGCCGATGGGGCGGGCGATTTCGGTAATGCCGGTGGCCGGATCATCCGCGATGATGCCGAAGGTCCGAACGTCCCGGATGTCGCGCATCAGGCCCAGCGTCTTGCGGTGGTTCTTGGTGATCTTGTCGGCGACATTGCCAAGGCCGGTCGTCCTGACGGCCAGTTCCGCCAGCAGGCGGTTCCGCCCCGGCTCCATGATCGCCCAGGCGGCGGCCTGCGCGGCGCGGTCATAGCGCGACTGGCTGCCCTGAGCCTCGTATCCGGCCTGCGCGGCGCGGGCGCGGGTCATCACCCCGTCGACCGAAAGAATGTCATCGGCGATGTTCATCTGCCTCATCCCCCCTTCGCGCGGCCGTCAAACCCGGCCCGCGCGGATCCGCCAATCAGCCATTGTCGGATCGCAAGCTCCACGATAGGACATGAAAATAGTCTTGCAAATGTTTTCATGAAAATGCTGCCTGTCGCCGGGGAACGATGAAAAAGCAAAGGGATAAGGCTGATATTGTTTCCGTGGCCAGGCTTGCGGGCGTGTCGGCGGCCACGGTGTCGCGGGCGCTGAACCATCCCCAGCTGGTCCACCCCGCGACGCGCAAGAAGATCGATCTGGCGATCCGGAAATCGGGCTATATCCGCAACCGTGCGGCGCAGACGATCCATGGCCGGCGCAGCGCGACGATCGGGCTGGTGGTGCCGACCATCGCCGATGTCATCTTCTCGGAACTGATCCAGGCTTTCAACGATGCGGTCAGCGCGCGCGGCTTTACCCTGCTGCTGGCCGCGCATGGCTATGATCTGGCCAACGAATATGCGCTGGTGCGCAAGCTGCTGGAACACCGGGTCGATGCGCTGGCGCTGATCGGGCTGGACCACGGCGCCGACACCTATCGCGTCCTGCGCGAACAGGGGCTGCCGGTTCTGGCGGTCTGGAACTACGATCCCGCCTCGATGATCTCGTGCCTGGGCGTGGACAATGCCGAGGCCGGGCGGATCGCGGCGGATCATCTGCTGATGCTGGGCCACCGCCGGATCGCTGCGATCTTTCCCGATACGGGCGAGAATGACCGCGCCCGCCTGCGCCGCGCGGCGGCGATGGCGGCGCTGCAGGCGGCCTCGATCCACACGCCCGAAGGCTGGCGCGTCCGCACCCCCTACAGCACCGCGCAGGCCAAGCGCGCCTGCCTGGATTTGCTGGCGGCGGCTGACCGCCCGACGGCGCTGCTTTGCGGCAACGACGTGATCGCCCAGGGCGCGCTCTATGCCGCGCTGAAGCTGGGCCTGTCGGTGCCGCGCGATCTGTCGATCATCGGCATCGGCGATTTCGTGGGCTCGGCCGAGCTGGAGCCGGCGCTGACCACGATCCGCATCCCGGCGCGCCGGATCGGCGCGGCCGCCGCCGAACATCTGGCCGATTCCGTGGACAGCGAGGCCGGTCAGCCGCTGGCCCGCACCCGGTTCGACTGCGAACTGATCATGCGCGCCACGACCGCGCCGCCGCCTGCCTGAGGCGGCATCCCCCGGGCACCGCGCAAAGGCCGGTTCCCGCGCATCGTGCCAATCGGGCGATGGACGGCGCAGGCGGGCGCGGATATGGCGGGACCATGCTTGGACGTTACGCCCCCCATGTCGCGGCGACGCTGTCGCTGGGCCTGCCGCTGATCGGCAGCCATCTGGCGCGCATGGCCATCGGCGTCAGCGACACGCTGATGGTCGGCTGGCATGGCGTCGAATCGCTGGCGGCGCTGGTCATCGCCACCTCGTTCGTGCAGGTGCTGTTCTTTCTCGGCATGGGTTTCGGCACCGCCGTCATGGGCCTGATGGCCACCGCCATCGCCCGCGGCGACGAAACCCAGGTCCGCCGCGTCACCCGCATGGCGCTGTGGCTGTCCCTGGGCTTCGGCCTGCTGGTCATGCCCTCGATGTGGTTCTCGCGCCCCGTCCTGCTGGGGCTGGGCCAGACGCCTGTGGTGTCGCAACTGGCGCAGGACTACCTGCGCATCGCGGGCTGGGGGCTGATCGCCAACCTCGTCGCGCTGACGCTGAATTCCTATCTTGCCGCGCTGGAACGGACGCAGGTCGTGATGTGGGTCACGCTGGCCGGGCTGCCGCTGAACATCGCGCTGAACTGGGTCTTCATCTTCGGCAATCTCGGGGCGCCGGAACTGGGCGTCCGGGGCGCCGCCATCGCCAGCCTCGCGGTCCAGATCACCGCGGCGGTGATCCTGGCGCTGTATGCCGGCTGGCTGCCGGTCGCGCGCAAATACGAACTTTTCACCCGCTTCTGGCGGTCCGACTGGCAGGCGCTGTGCCGGGTCTTCCGGCTGGGCCTGCCGATCGGCGTCACCCTGCTGGCCGAAGGGGCGCTGTTCGTGGCCTCGAACGTGATGATGGGCTGGATCGGCACGCCGCAACTGGCCGCCCACGGCATTGCGCTGCAACTGACCGCGATCACCTTCATGGCGCATCTGGGGCTGTCGAACGCGGCGACGATCCGGGTCGGGCAGGCCAAGGGGCGCGACGATCGTCGGGGAATGCACGACGCCGCCATGGCGGTGACCGGGCTGGCGATCCTGTTCGCAATCCTTTTCATCGCCATCTATCTGGGTTTCGCGGCGCCGCTGGTGCGGGTCTTTCTGGACCCCGCCGATCCGCAGGCGCCGATGATCGTGTCGCTGGGCGTGACGCTGGTCATGTATGCCGCCCTGTTCCAGTTGACCGACGCGCTGCAGGTTGTCGCGGTGGGCTTTCTGCGCGGCGTCCACGACACCCGCGTCCCGATGTGGATCGCGGCCTTCAGCTATTGGGCCGTGGGGATGCCGGTCGCCTGGGGCCTTGCCTTTCCGCTGGGTTTCGGGCCGGTCGGGCTGTGGCTGGGCCTCTGCGCGGGGCTGTCGCTGGCGGCGGTCCTGCTGATGGGGCGGTTCTGGTCGGGCTGGGCGCGGGGGGACTGGACCGCCCCCGAGACGGCGCGCTAACCTGCCGCCCAGTCCCAACCCAAGAGGTCCCCATGCGCCCCGTCTTCGTCCAGTTCCGCTGCGAGCCCGGCCGCACCTACGAGGTTGCCGAGGCGATCTATGACCGCGAGATCGTCAGCGAACTTTATTCGACCTCGGGCGATTACGACCTGCTGGCCAAGATCTATATCCCCGAGGACGAGGATGTCGGCCGCTTCCTGTCGGACAGGCTGTTCGACATCCCCCATATCAGCCGCACCCTGACCACGATGACCTTCCGCGCCTTCTGAGCGGCGGGCCGATTTTCGTGATATGATCCCTCTGCCTGCAGGCGGCGGAGGGGGCATGGACGAGATTGCGATCAGCGAACCCGCATCGCCGCGCGAACCGGTGACGGGCGATCCGCGGGGCCGGGCCTCGCGGCAGGCATTGCTGCTGGTTCTGGGTGTGCTCTACGGAAATGGCGAATACGATGCGCTGCTGGCCGATCTGGGGGCCGAACGCGACCTCTTCGATCTGCCCGATCCGCGGCCCGGCGGCGCCTTCCGCCTGGCCGACGAAATGCCGCGCCTTGTCGAACGCCATGCCATGCTGCCGCCGTTCGATCCCTTCGCCCCGCGCGACGAGGCCGCGATCGCGGCGCAGGCCGCGGCGCGGCAGGCCGTGATGGACGAGATGACCGCAACGCTCTACGACAGCGCGGATCGGCGTGTCGCGCTGGATTTGCTGCTTCTGGCTCTTGGTCATCCGGGCGCAAGCGAACGGGCCGCGGCCGCGATCTCGCTGCTGGACATGGTCAGCGATCCTGCTCTGCCCATCGCGACGCTGGCCGAGGTGGTCGAAGAGGACGCCGACCCGCTGGCGGTGCGGATGGCACGCACGGCGCTGGCAAGGCTGGGCAGGCTGCCGGCGCCCGCCGGTCAGGGGCGGTCCGCGACGCCGCCCTCCGCGCCCGCCGCTGCGGCCCCGGACGCGCTGATCGTCCATGGCACCCATTTCGCCCGCGTGGGCACGCCGCACAGCGATTGGTGGCAGCCTTCGGGGCTGTTCCACGATTATATCCTCCGGAACCATTGCCCCGGTCTCTACGCGGCGCCCGATTTCTTTTCCTGGTCGGGCGGCTGGAGCGATCATGCCCGCCATGCCGGGGCCCGACACCTGTCGGCATGGATCCTGGCCCGTGGCCTGAGCCGGCCGGACATTCTTGCCCACAGTCATGGCGGCAGCGTGGCGATGCATGGCTCAAGCCTGGGCCTGCACCTCAACCGGCTGGTGCTGATGAGCTGTCCGGTCCATCGGGGCCATTACGCGCCCGATCCGTCCCGGATCGCCGCCGTCACCTCGTATCAGATCCACATGGATTTCGTCGTGCTGGCCGATCGCGGAGCGTTCCGGTTTCGCCTGCCGCATGTCCACGACCGCTATCTGGGCCGATGGTTCTGGTCGCATGGCGACAGCCACGACCCGGCGCTGTGGCAGGCCGAGGGGCTGAGCCTGTGACCCGGCGGCGGCGCCACGCCGCCCCGATCCTGTCCGAACCGATCATGCGACACGCGACCGCAGCGACAGCCTGCCACGCGGCCGGCCCTTGGGATTGCCGGCCCGAAAGGTTAGAGTCGGTGCGAACGCAAAAGGAACGCGCCCATGGATATCGGTGTCGTCGAGCTGTCGCGGCTGCAATTCGCCATGACCGCCCTTTACCACTTTCTGTTCGTGCCGCTGACCCTGGGTCTGTCGATCCTGGTCGCCATCATGGAGACGGTCTATGTCATGACCAACCGTCCCATCTGGCGGCAGATGACCAAGTTCTGGGGTTTGCTGTTCGGCATCAACTTCGCCATGGGCGTGGCGACGGGCGTCGTGATGGAATTCCAGTTCGGCATGAACTGGTCCTATTACTCGCAATATGTCGGCGATGTCTTCGGCGCTCCGCTGGCGATCGAGGGTCTGATGGCCTTCTTCATGGAGGCGACCTTTGTCGGCCTGTGGTTCTTCGGCTGGGACCGGCTCAGCAAGGTCGGCCACCTCGTCGTGGGCTGGCTGGTGGCCATCGGGTCGAATTTCTCGGCGCTGTGGATCCTGATCGCCAATGGCTGGATGCAGAATCCGGTCGGCGCGGAATTCAACCCGATCACGATGCGGATGGAACTGACCAGCTTCTTCGAGGTGATGTTCAACAGCGTCGCGCAGGCCAAATTCGTCCACACCGTCAGCGCGGGCTACGTCACCGCCGCGATCTTCGTCCTGGGCGTGTCCAGCTGGTACATGCTCCGGGGGCGGCACCTGGCGCTGGCGCGGCGCTCCATCGCCGTCGCCGCCAGCTTCGGGCTGGCCTCGGCGCTGTCGGTCGTCGTGCTGGGCGACGAATCCGGCTATGATGCCGGGCTGAACCAGAAGATGAAGCTGGCCGCCATCGAAGCCATGTGGGAGACCGATCCCGCCCCCGCCCCCTTCACCCTCCTGGGCATTCCCGATCAGCAGGCGCGCGAAACCAAGTGGGCGGTCCGGATTCCCTATGTCATGGGCCTGATCGGCACCCGTTCGCTGACCCGGGAAATTCCCGGCATCGAGGAACTGGTCCAGGAGGCCGAACAGCGCGTCCGTTCGGGCCTGATCGCCTATGACGCGCTGATGACGATCCAGCAGGACCGTGAAAACACCGATCCCGGGGTAAACGCGGTGTTCCAGCGCCATTCCGACGATCTGGGCTATGCCCTGCTGCTGCGGCGCTATCTGGACGATCCGCGTCAGGCGACCGAGGCGCAGATCGCGCAGGCGGCGGCCGACACGGTGCCGCGCGTCTGGCCGATCTTCTGGTCCTTCCGCATCATGGTCGGGCTGGGCCTGCTGTTCATCGCCGCCACGGGCTATTTCTTCATCATCTCCTCGTTCCGGCGCGGGCGCTATCCGAAATGGGCGCTGCGCGGTGCGGTGATGATGATCCCGCTGCCCTGGGTGGCGGCGGAACTGGGCTGGATCGTGGCCGAATATGGCCGCCAGCCCTGGACCGTGGACGGCATCCTGCCCACCGCCCTGTCGGTCAGCGCCCTGTCCGCGACCGAGGTGCTGCTGACCATCGCGGGCTTTGCCGCCTTCTACACCCTGCTTTTCGTGATCGAGGTCAGGCTGCTGCTGAAATACATCCGCCTCGGGCCGCAGGAGGACGTGCAGATCACCGATGACTGGCGCGCAAGCCATCGCGCCCGCCTGAAACCAGCCGAGTGACGCCATGATCCTGTATGAACTGATCCCGTTCGAATATCTGCGCCTGACCTGGTGGCTGATCCTGGGCGTTCTGCTGATCGGCTTCGCGCTGACGGACGGTTTCGACATGGGCACCGGCGCGCTGCTGCCCTTCGTGGCGAAAACCGATGCCGAACGCCGTGTCGTGATCAACACGATCGGCCCCGTATGGGAGGGAAACCAGGTCTGGTTCATCCTCGGCGGGGGCGCGATCTTCGCGGCCTTTCCACCGCTCTACGCGATCAGCTTCTCAAGCTTCTACCTGGTGATGTTCGCCATTCTCGCGGCGCTGATCGTGCGGCCCGTGGGCTTCAAGTTCCGCAGCAAGCGCGAGGATCCGAAATGGCGCGCGCGCTGGGACGCGGCGCTCTGCTTTGGCGGCGCCGCCCCGGCGCTGCTGTTCGGCGTCGCGGTCGGCAACGTGTTGCTGGGCATTCCCTTCTACCTGACCCCCGACCTGCTTTCGATCTATGACGGCCCCGCCTTCATGAAATTCTTCGGCCTGCTGCGACCCTTCGCGCTGCTGTGCGGGATCGTCTCGCTGGCGATGCTGGTGATGCACGGGGCGGGCTGGCTGGTGCTGAAGACCGAGGGCGCGATCGCCGACCGCGCCCGCCGCCATGGCGTCACGGCGGCGAAGGTGGTGCTGGCGGGCTATGCGCTGGCCGGGCTGTGGCTGGCCTTCTTCATCGACGGCTATGCCCTGGTGAACCCGCCGGACCCGAACGGCGCCTCGAACCCGCTGGCCTCGACCGTCAGCCGGTCGGGAAGCTGGCTTTCGGCCTATGCCGACCGTCCATGGATCGCGATCGCCCCGGCGATGGGTTTTCTGGGCACCTTCATGGCGATGCGGGCGCTGCGTTCGGGCGGGCAATATTCGCCGCTGGGCTGGTCCAAAATGGCGATCTTCGGGATGATTTCCTCGGTCGGGCTGACGATGTTCCCGTTCCTTCTGCCCTCCAGCACCAGTCCCGATTCGTCGCTGACGATCTGGGATGCCTCGTCCTCGCATCAGACCCTGTTCGTGATGCTGGTGGCGACGGTGATCTTTCTGCCGCTGATCCTGGCCTATACCGCCTGGGTCTATCGGGTCCTGTGGGGCAAGGTGACGGAAGACGACGTCTCGGACCCCGAACGTCACAGCTATTGAGGAAACCGCCCATGTGGTATTTCGCCTGGATCCTCGGCCTGCCGCTGGCGGCGATGTTTGCCGTCGTCAACGCGATGTGGCTGGAACTGCAAGAGGACCGCGCCCTTTTCGAGGGCCGCCGCAACCACGACAGCGTCGACGAAGACTGAGACTTGCGGGATCGCGGCGAATGCGCCAAGTCTCGGCCTCATGAGACCCAAGCCCTTCGCCCCGATCCCCGCATCCCTGCCCGCGACCGTGCCCTTCATCGGCCCCGAGACGTTGCAGCGTCGGCGCGGCGCCGCCTTCGATGCCCGGCTGGGCGCGAACGAGAACGGCTTCGGCCCCAGCCCCGCCGCCATCGCCGCCATGCGGGACGAGGCCGCGCGGGCCTGGCAATACGGCGATTCGACCAGCCACGATCTGCGGCACGCGCTGGCCGATCATCACGCCGTTCCGGCCGAAAGCGTGACGGTGGGCGAGGGGATCGACGGACTTCTGGGCAATCTCGCCCGCCTGATGATCGACCGGGGCGATGTGGCCGTCACCTCGGACGGCGCCTATCCGACCTTCAACTACCATGTCGCGGGCTTCGGCGGCGCCTTGCACAAGGTGCCCTATCGCGACGATGCCGAGGATCTGGACGCGCTGTCGGCGGCGGCGCGGAACCGCGGGGCGCGGCTGGTCTATCTGGCCAATCCCGACAACCCGATGGGATCGTGGCACCAGGGTCCGGCGATCCGGGCGATGCTGGACGATCTTCCCGACAGCGCGCTGCTGATCCTGGACGAGGCCTATATCGAATTCGCCCCCGACAGCGCGATCCCGCAGATCGCGGCGGACGATCCCCGCGTGATCCGGATGCGGACATTTTCCAAGGCCTACGGGCTGGCGGGCGCGCGGATCGGCTATGCGATCGGCCATCCCGACCTGATCGCCGGCTTCGAACGCATCCGCAACCATTTCGGCGTCAACCGGATGGCGCAGGCGGGCGCGCTGGCGGCGCTGCGCGATTCCGCCTGGCTGTCCGATATCCGGCACCAGGTGGGCAAGGCCCGCGACCGCCTCGCCGCCATCGCCGCCGCCAATGGCATGACCGCCCTGCCATCCGCGACCAATTTCGTGGCCGTCGATACCGGCCGCGACGGCGCCTTTTCGCGCCGCCTCGTCGCCGCGCTGGAACGGCAGGGGGTCTTCGTCCGCATGCCCGGCGTGCCGCCTCTGGACCGCTGCATCCGCATCAGCTGCGCCCCCGCGCCGGAGCTGGACATCCTGGCCGAGGCGCTGCCGCGCGCGCTGGCCGGTCTCTGAATTTCCGCGCAGCCGGTGCACGGGCTGTGCACGGGCTGTGCACATCCGGTGCACGCGGCATGCCCCGCAAGGCCCGCCCCTTGCCTTGGCCCCAATATCCCCGCCGGAGGCACCCGTCCTCGCCACGAAAGCCGGCGGCCCCGGCCAGGATCACATCGCCGCCAGTTGCGCCAGCGCCGCCTTCAGCCGCGCGATGTCGTCTTGCAGGACGACCAGTTTCCGGCGCGTCTCCTCGATCACCTCGGCCTCGGCATTGGCGGCGAATTTCGGGTTTTCCAGCCGCTTTTCCAGACCCTCGGCATCCTTTCGCGACCTGGCCAGGGCCTTCTGCAACCGTGCCGTCTCGGCCGCCACGTCGATGACATCGCCCAGCGGCAGGGCGAAACTGGCCCCTTGCGCCGAGACCGAGATCGTGCCCTTGCCCGCGGTCCCGTCGCGCGGCGCGTTCACGCGCGCAAGCCGTTCGATCAGCGGAGCGTTGGCGCTCAGCGCGGCGCGGGCCGCGTCATCCGCCTCGGTCACGACCAGATCCAGCGTCGCGCCCGCCGGAACCCCCATCTGCGCCCGCGCCGAGCGCAGCGCCTCGATCAGCGCGATCACCCAGTTCATTTCGCGATCCGATGCCGGATCGATCAGTTCGACGCCGTAATCCGGCCAGTCGCCGTGGACCAGCATCTTCCTCCGCTCGCCGGTCAGCGCCCAGAGTTCCTCGGTCACGAAAGGCATGATCGGGTGCAGCATCAGGTAGCACTGGTCCAGAACCCAGCCCATCGTGGCGCGGGTTTCCTCGGCGCAGGGACCATCGAACAGCGGCTTGGCGAATTCGACATACCAGTCGCAGACCTTGCCCCAGACAAAGGCATAAAGCCCGCTGGCCGCGTCGTTGAAACGATAGCCCTCCAGCGCCGCATCGGTCGTCATGCGGATGCGGGCGACCTCGCCGATGATCCAGCGATTGACATGATGACCGGGTTCGGGCCGCGCGCCGCCGCCGCGCACGCCGTTCATCTCGGCAAAGCGGGTGGCGTTCCAGATCTTGGTGACGAAATTGCGGAATCCCTCGACATGACGCGGCCCCAGCCTGGGATCGCGGCCCATCGCGGCCATGCTGGTCAGGGTCATGCGCAGCGCATCGGCGCCGTATTCGTCGATCAGATCCAGCGGGTCGATGACGTTGCCCTTCGACTTCGACATCTTCGCGCCCTTTTCGTCGCGCACCAGGCCGTGGACATAGACGGTGTGGAAGGGCACGTCGCCCGTCACCTCCAACTGCATCATCATCATCCGCGCGACCCAGAAGAAGATGATGTCGAACCCGGTGACGAGGACGTCGGTGGGGAAATATTTCTGCATTTCCGGTGTCTTGTCGGGCCAGCCCAGCGTGCCGACCGGCCAGAGCCCGGACGAGAACCAGGTGTCCAGAACGTCCGGGTCGCGCCAGACCGGATAGACCAGTTCGGTCGGATTCTGGGACAGATTGTATTCCGCAAGGCTTCTTGCCAGCGTTTCGACCGCGGCGGCGCGGTCGGCGACCTCGATCACGCGACTGGCCTCCAGCGGCGCCGGCAATCCTGCGATATCGTCGCGGAATTTCTGCACGATGCCTTTGAAATCGGCCGCGCAATGCTGGCGCTGGCCGGTATGGACCAATCCATCCACCAGCAATTCGAACAATTCGACCTCGTCCAGAGCGCCGTCGCCCTCGTCATCGACGAAGTTCTCGATCGACAGATCCAGCCCGTACCAGACCGGAATCTGGTGTCCCCACCAAAGCTGGCGACTGATGGTCCAGGGCTCGATGTTTTCCAGCCAGTTGAAATAGACCTTCTTGTGCTGCTCGGGCAGGATCTGCGTGCGCCCGTCGCGTACGGCGTCGATGGCGGGCTGGACGATCCGTTTCGTGTCCACGAACCACTGATCGGTCAGCATCGGCTCGATCACCACGCCGGAACGGTCGCCGAAAGGCTGCATGATCGGCTTGCTGTCGATCACCGGCGCGCCGTTGGCATCGGTGACGGCAAGCCCCTCGGCGGTGATCTCGTCGATGACCTGCCGGCGGGCCTCGAACCGGTCCAGCCCGCGCAGATGGTCGGGGACGAGATTGACGCCCGACACGTCGCCCACATCCTCGCCCTTCGCGGCGCGGGTCGCGATGGCGGCGCTGTCCGCATAGGGCAGCCCGTCCTCGCGCATCGCGCCTTTCGTGTCCATCAGCGCGTAAAGCGGGATGCCGTTGCGGGTGGCGACGCCGTAATCGTTGAAATCATGCGCGCCGGTGATCTTGACCGCGCCGCTGCCGAAATCGGGATCGGGGTATTCATCGGTGATGATCGGGATCAGCCGGCGATGTTCCCTGGGGCCGACCGGGATCTCGCACAGCTTGCCCACGATCGGGGCATAGCGGGCGTCGCCCGGATGGACCGCGACCGCGCCGTCGCCCAGCATGGTTTCGGGCCGCGTCGTGGCGATGCTGATGTAGTCCCGCGTCTCGCGCAGGGTGACGTTGCCGTCTTCGTCGCGCTCCACGTATTCATAGGTCTCGCCGCCGGCCAGCGGGTATTTGAAATGCCACATATGGCCGGGAACCTCGCGGTTCTCGACCTCCAGATCGCTGATCGCGGTTTCGAAATGCGGGTCCCAGTTCACCAGTCGCTTGCCGCGATAGATGATACCCTTGTTGTAGAGGTCGACGAAGACCCGGATCACCGCGTCGTGGAAATTGCCCTCCTCGCCGTCGGGCGCGCCCGGCGCGCCGGACATGGTAAAGGCGTTGCGCGACCAGTCGCAGGAGGCGCCCAGACGCTGCAACTGGTTGATGATCGTGTCCCCGGATTCCTGTTTCCACGCCCAGATCTTCTCGACAAAGGCGTCGCGCCCGATCTCGCGGCGGTTCGGTTCCTGCCGCTGCGCCATCTGTCGTTCCACCACCATCTGCGTGGCGATGCCGGCGTGATCCTGACCCGGCTGCCACAGCGTGTCGAAGCCGCGCATCCGGTGCCAGCGGACCAGGATGTCCTGCAACGTGTTGTTGAAGGCGTGGCCGATATGCAGGCTGCCGGTCACGTTGGGGGGCGGGATCATCACGGTGAAGGTGTCGGACCGCGAGGCGTTGGCGCCCGCGGCGAAGGCGCCCGTGCGTTCCCATTCGGCGCTGATCCGGGCCTCGGCGGCCTGCGCGTCAAAACTCTTGTCCATGTTCATGGCGGCATATCCCCTTGCTTGGCACAGGGATTAGCGAAGCCGGGCGGAAAGGCCAAGGGAATGTGGTGCGAATGCGGCGATGCAGTCAGCCGCCGGCGGTCAGTGAAAGCGGGCGGCGATCCTGTCCGCGGCGCGACACGGGGCTGGCGCGGCGACAGTTGCGGGCCGCGTCATTCCGCCGCCCGGCCGCGCGGCGCGGGCCGCGGGCCCAGCATCGTCCGGCTCATCCATTCACGATCCGGGGGGCTTCGCCGGACCCGTCCCGCGAAAGGCGAGGGCGGCGCCGGTGTCATGCGGCGCGATCAGGGGGCGGCCTGCCTGGGTCCGACCACGGCGAAATGCGCGCCCTGCGGATCGCGGGCGATGGCGATGAAGGCACCGCCGGGCACCTCTTGCGGACCGTGGATGACGGCGCCGCCGCCGGCCTCGATCCGGACCATCGCCTGGGTCACGCCGTCGGTGCCGAAATAGGGCAGCCACGCCGGTACCGGCGCATTGCCCATGCCCATCATGCCGCCGATATCCGTGCCGTCATGGCTGAAAAGCTGATAGGTTCCCATCTCGCCCATGTCGATGGGCCTCGATTTCGACCAGCCCAGCAACGCCGAATAGAAGGCGAATCCCGCCTTGGGGTCGGTGCTCATCAACTCGTTCCAGTTTCCATGCCCGGCCTTCGACTGATCGAACGCCTGGCCGCCTTGCGCGCCGTCTTCCATCGGCAGCGGTTGCAGGATGCCGAAAGCCGCGCCCTGCGGATCAGAGGCGATGGCGAAGCGCCCGGTGCCCGGGATGTCGGCCGGTTCGCGAAAGATGCGGCCGCCCGCCGCGATGATGTCGGCGGCGGCCCCGTCGGCATCCTCGACGGCGAAGTAGATCAGCCAGTTCGGCGGCATCTGCGAGACGTCGGGGGGCATCTCCATCAGCCCCGCCACCCGGTCGTCCCCCGCGCTGGCGAGGTGATAGGAAAAGTCGTCCATGCCCGCGTCCCGGATCGACCAGCCCAGAACCGCGCCGTAGAAATCTCCGGCGGCGGCAAGGTTGCCCTTGCTGGTGGTCAGTTCATACCAGCAAGGCTTTCCATGAAATCCGGCCATCTGCTCCTCCTCAGCTTTTGTCCATGACGGGCACGAAGCCGCCCCAGAACATGCGCATTCCGTCAAAGGGCATGTCGCCCATGTCCGCGCCGGCCATTTCGGCCTCCATTTCTTTCGCGGCCTTGTCGGCGGTGGCCCTGTCGGGCCATTCGATCCAGGAAAAGACCGGTGTCTCGCCCTCCTTCGCGTCGGCGGCACGGTAGAAGTCGGTCACCTTGCCATGCGGCACGTCGTCGCCCCAGTTCTCGACCATGTGGGTCGCACCCTTGTCGCGGAACATCTGCTCGGCGCTGCTGGCCATCCTGACATAGGCATCCTTGTTTTTCTCGGGGACGGCCAGAACGAAGCCCTGGACATAGCTGCCGGGCTTCGACGCGCCGAAGCTGTAGACAGGCACGAAGCCGCCCCAGAACATCCGCATTCCGTCGAAAGGCATCGGCGGCATGGCCTGAAAATCAGGATGATCCTGCATCTGCGCCCCTGCCTTGTCGGCTGTGGCCTTGTCGGGCCACTCGATCCAGGAAAAGACCGGGGTCTCGTCCTCCTTGCACTGGGTCGCACGATAGAAATCGGTCTGCCTGCCCTTCGGAATGTCTTCGCCCCAGCATTCGACCGCGCGCAAGGCGCCCAACTTCCTGAAGATCGGCCATGCCTGTTGCGCATGTTCGGTATAGGCGTCCTTGTTCGCGGTCGGTACCGCCTGAACGAAACCCCAGAAATACGTCATTTTCCCCTCCATTTCGGCGCGACGACGCGCCCGCGAATCGCATTCTGCGTCTTGTGGTATTAAAAAACAACTTATAGTATCAAGAAATGACTACCGACGGCCGAACTCCGCGCATCCGATATGACGAGGGATGCCTTGCCGCCCACGCGCTGAATGTCGTGGGCGATCGCTGGGCGCTGCTGATCGTCCGCGAGATGCTGCTGGGCCCGAAGCGCTTCCAGGCCCTGCGCCGTGGCCTGCCCGGGATCACGGCGGCGGTGATGACGCAGAGGCTGGCACAACTGGCCGAGGCTGGGGTGGTCGCGCACGACGCGACACTGGGCATCTATGCGCTGACCGAAAGCGGACGGGCGCTGCTGCCGGTGTTGCAGGCGATGTGCCGCTGGGGTGCGGCCCATCCCGGCCACGATCCGCGGCGTTTCATCAGCCCAACCGCGCTGATGATCTCGATGACGGCGATGATCGATAGCACGGCCGCGCAAGGGCGCGATGTCGCGGCGGCGTTCGTCATGCCGCGCGAGGGTTTCGTGCAGCGCCTGTCGGGCGATGGTGTCCTGCGCCCCGAGGTCGCGCCTGCGCCCATTGGCGATTTCGTGCTTGAAGGGGATGGCAACCGGCTGGCGATGGCGGTCTATGGTCCCGCGCCCCTGGCCGATCTGTCCGCGCGCGGCGTGATCGGACTGCGCGGCGACGCCGATGCGGCACAGCGTTTCGTGGATCTGTTCCGGTTGCGCGACGGTCGTGACCGCGATCAACCGGGGCGCGCGGAATCTTCGTGAAATCGTTACCGGTTTCGGGCTATGGACCGCCGAAATCCGCGATTCGCGCCCTTTTCCCCGTGAAACTGGAACAGCAAGGTGCCGATTGGGGTTTTCCACGCGGCCTTGGCCGAACCGAACGATACGCGAAAGGATCCCGCCGATGGGAGAAATGAAGACAGTCTGGGACAATCCGGCCGAGATCATCCGCAATCTTCAGCCCGAACATCCGCTGATGGTGTTCGCCCCGACCGTGCTTCAAAGCCGCGCCCGGACCTTTCTGGCAGGCTTTCCGGGATTGGTGACCTATGCCGTCAAGTCGAACCCCGACGAGGCCGTGATCCAGACCCTTGTCAGCGCCGGGATCAGGGGATTCGACGTGGCATCTCCTTTCGAGATCGACCTGATCGGCCGTGTCGCACCCCGCACCGCGCGCCATTACCACAACCCCGTCCGCGCCCGGCACGAGATCGCCCATGCGGTAGAGGCCGGGATCAGGGCATGGTCGGTGGACAGCCTCAGCGAACTGGAAAAGCTGTTCGCCCTGGTGCCTGCCGAGATCGATGGCAAGGGGGTCGAGATTTCGCCCCGCTTCAAGCTGCCGGTTCTGGGCGCGGCCTATGATTTCGGCTCGAAGTTCGGCGCGACGCCGGATCTGGCGGCCGAGTTGCTGGGGCTGGTGGCCCGTCGCGGCTATGTGCCCTCGCTGACCTTCCATCCGGGCACGCAATGCGTCGATCCGATTGCCTGGGAAAGCTATATCAGCGTGGCGAAGGAAATCTGCGACATGGCGGGCGTCCGGGCGCAACGGCTGAATGTCGGCGGCGGTTTCCCCTCGCATCGGGTCATTGGCGTCGAGCCCGACCTGCAATCCATCTTTACGGAGATCGCCGATACGGTGGCCGACAGCTTTGGCGATGACGCGCCGGATCTGGTCTGCGAACCGGGTCGCGGCCTTTGCGCCGATGCCTTTTCGCTGATCACCCGCGTCAAGGGTATCCGCGATGGCGCCGCCGTCTTTCTCAACGATGGCGTCTATGGCGGGCTGGCCGAACTGCCGATCATCGGCAATATCGACCGTATCCAGGTGCTGGACCCCAGGGGCCAATCGCGCGACGGCGAACGCAGCGGGCGCGTATTGTTCGGCCCGACCTGCGATTCCGTGGACCGGCTGCCTGGCGAACTGGCGCTGCCCGCCGACATCGAAGAGGGCGATTTCGTCATCTTCCACGGCGCCGGAGCCTATTCGACGGTCACGAACACGCGCTTCAACGGCTTTGGTGCGATGAGCCACGCGACCGTGATGGCGCTGGAGTAATTGTTTCCTCACGCTCGCATGCTAGCGTCGGAGGATGGTAACGATTCGCCCGGTTCAGATTCACGTCGTGCTGATGGACGGCACCTTCGCCTCGCTCGATGATGGGCGGCGGTCGTCGATCGGACGTATCCACCGGCTGCTGACCGGCCTTTTCGGCCCTCTGCCCGGTCCGCGGCCACGTATCCATTACGGTCTGGGCCAGCAATGGAACCGCTGGCGAACCCTGCCCGAACTGGCCATGGGCCGGGCAATGGAGGCGCGGATCATCGACGCCTATGGCTGGCTTGCCTCGGGGTATCGTCCGGGCGACCAGATCTTTCTGTTCGGCTATTCCCGCGGCGCCTTTGCGGTGCGCAGTCTCGCCGGCATGATCGGGCGGATCGGCCTGCTGCGCGCGGATGCGGCCACCGAACGCAACACGCGCCTGGCATGGCGGTATTATCGCGACGGCGGATCGGAAAAAGCCATCGCCGCCTTCCACCGACGGCGTTGCCGGTCCGAGGTGCCGATTCGCATGGTCGGCTGTTTCGACACGGTGATGGCGCTTGGGCTGCGGTTGCCGCTGCTGTGGATGCTGACCGAGCCGCGCTTTCGCTTTCACGATCCGCATCTGGGCGGCCAGGTGGAATACGGGTTTCAGGCGTTGGCTCTGGACGAGACGCGGGCTGCCTTTGCGCCGCTGCTCTGGGACGATGCCGGCGGCGCCGGCCATATCGAACAGATGTGGTTTCGTGGCGCCCACGCCGATATCGGCGGACAGCTCAGCGGACTGGAATTTGCCCGTCCGCTGGCGAATATCCCGCTGGTCTGGATGCTGGAGAAGGCCGAAGGCGCGGGCCTGCCGCTGCCCCATGACTGGCAGGCACATTTCCCCGGCGATCCGACCGCGCCCGGTATCGGCTCATGGCGCAAATGGGGCAAGGCATTCCTCTCGCGTGCGCCGCGCGTGGCCGGAACCATCGCCAGCGAGGCTCTGCATCCGACGGTGCCCGATCCCTATCCCGGCCCGGCACTGCTGACCGGTCATCTGGCCGGTCACGCACTGGACATGCCGCGCCGAATATCGCGCCGCTGGAAGCGCGCGCAGCCCGCATCGGACGCCGCCTCGGACAATATCTGAGCGCCGGATCGGCCAAAGCCCGAAACGCGAAGCCCGCGACCCGGATCCCAAGTCCGCGCGCGACGTCGGTGACGCGGCGATGCAGAAGCCTCTGGCGCGTCCTGATTGGGCCAACCTTTGGACCTCTCTGGAGCAGGTAGGCATCGCCGCGCCCGCCCCAAGGGATGCCGGGCCACGACTTTCCGGCGTCTTCAGGCCGGGCCGGTTCGGATCGGCAAGCGCGGCTTCAGGCCACTGCCTCCAGTTCGCGGACGGGTTGCACGCCAAGTGCGGCGCAGACGTCGCGGGTCATTTCGGGCCGGTTCAGCGTATAGAAATGCAGCCGGTCCACGCCGCCCTCGATCAGCGTGTCACACAACTCGGCGCAAATGGCGGTGGCCAGAAGCCGTTCGCGGTCGCCGCCGTCGCGGATCGCGGCTGCAAAGGCATCCTCGGCCCAGGCGGGAATGGTCGTGCCGCAGCTTTGCGCGAACCGTTTGGCGCCCGCCCAGCCCTGAATCGGCAGAATGCCGGGAATGATCGGCACGTCGATGCCCGCCTTGTCGCATTTGTCGCGGAAACGGAAAAAGGTTTCGGCCTCGAAGAAGAACTGGGTGATGGCGCTGGTCGCACCGGCGTCGATCTTGCGTTTCAGCCAGGCGACATCGGCGTCACCATCGGCACTGTCGGGATGCGGTTCGGGATAGGCGCCGACACGGATCGTCATGTCGCCCCGGGCGGCGATCGCCTCGATCAGTTCGACCGAATTGACGAAGCCGTCATCGTGCGGCGTGAAGCGGTCCTGCCCCTTGGGCGCATCGCCGCGCAGGGCCACGATTTCGCGGATTCCGGCATCGGCATAGGATTGCACGATCTCCATCGTCTCGGCGCGCGTGGCCTCGACGCAGGTCAGGTGGGCGGCGACGTTCAGCCCGTAATGGCGGTTGATCGTCGTCACCGCGTCATGGGTCAGCTTGCGCGTGGTGCCGCCCGCGCCATAGGTGACCGACACGAAATCGGGGTTCAGCGGGGCCAGGGCGCGCGCGGCTTCCCACAGACGGAACGAGGCGTCCAGCGTCTTGGGCGGAAAGAATTCGAAGCTGATCTTCGGCGCGGTGCGGGTCATGGCGATTCCTTTGTCTTGCGCCTCTTGTGCCATCATCGGGGCCGTGAGACAAATTCATAATTCTCAAGATAAACTTGAAACGGGCTCAACATGCATCTGGAACTGCGCCATCTGCGAACGGTTCAGGCGATCCACGAACAGGGTGGCCTGGCGCGGGCGGCCGAAGTACTGAACATCACCCAATCGGCGCTGTCGCATCAGGTCAAGGCGCTGGAGCAGCAGGCCGGGGTGGAACTGTTCGTTCGCCGGGCCAAGCCGATGCGGCTGTCTGCGGCCGGAATGCGCGTCCTGCGGCTGGCCGAGCAGGTATTGCCCATGGTCGCGGCGACCGAAGCCGAGTTCAAGGGCGTCGAGGCAGGCCGAATCGGCCGGCTGCATATCGCGATGGAATGCCACGCCTGTTTCGACTGGCTGCTGCCGGTGCTGGACATCTTCCGCCGGGCATGGCCCGACGTGGACGTGGACATCCGCCAGCGGCTGGCCTTCGGCGCGCTGCCCGCGCTGGCGCGCGAAGAGGTCGATCTGGTCATCTCGTCCGACCCCGAGGATGTGCCGGGCGTGATCTACCAGCCGCTATTCGACTATGCGCCCACGCTGGTGGTCCCGGCCGGGCATCCGCTGACCATCAAGGGCTATGCCGACCCGCGGGATCTGGCGGATGAAACGCTGATCACCTATCCGATGGAGCGTGCGCGGCTGGACGTGTTCAGCCAGTTCCTGACCCCCGCCGGGATCGAGCCCGCCCGCCAGCGCACGGTGGAACTGACAGCGGTGTCGCTGATGCTGGTCGCCTCTCGGCGAGGTGTGGCGGTGATGCCCGACTGGGTTCTGCGTCGCGAATCCGCCAATCCCGATATCGCCATGTTGCCTCTGGGCCCGGGCGGCATCCTGCGCCGCCTCTATGCCGCGATCCGCGAAGAGGATCTGTCGCAGCCCTACATGGCCCATGTCCTGCGGCTTTCGCGCACCGAGCCGCTGCGGATGCTGCGTGGTTCGGCCTCGTGACGCCGCGCGCGGCTTCACATTCCGCGCGCCAGCCCCTATGAGGCGGCGATCCCCATTCCGGAGCATGTGATGGCAAGCGCCAATCTGAACGTCATGATCAAGGCCGCCCGCAAGGCGGGACGCGCGCTGGTCAAGGATTTCCGCGAGGTCGAGAACCTCCAGGTCAGCGTCAAGGGCGCGGGCGATTTCGTGACCCGCGCCGACCGCGAGGCCGAGCGGGTCATCAAGGAGGAACTGCGCAACGCGCGGCCCAATTACGGCTGGCTGGGCGAAGAGACCGGCGAGGATGCTGGCGAGGATCCGACGCGGCGCTGGATCGTCGATCCGCTGGACGGGACCACCAATTTCCTGCACGGCCTGCCGCACTGGGCCGTCAGCATCGCGCTGGAGCACAAGAGGGAAATCGTCGCGGCGGTGATCTTCGATGCCGCCAAGGACGAGCTGTTCACCGCCGAAAAGGGTGCCGGCGCCTTCATGAACGACCAGCGCCTCCGCGTCTCGGGCCGGCGCCATCTGGGCGAGGCGCTGTTCGCCACGGGCATTCCCTTCGCCGGGCGCGGTCCCTTGCCGGCCGCCTTGCAGGATCTGGCCCGGCTGATGCCGATCAGCGCCGGTGTCCGCCGCCTGGGCGCGGCCTCGCTGGATCTGGCCTATGTCGCGGCCGGGCGATACGATGGCTACTGGGAACGCGGCAACAAGCCCTGGGACGTGGCGGCGGGCATTCTGATTGTGCGCGAGGCCGGCGGTTTCGTCGAAGGCATCGGCGAGGGCGACGATGCGCTGGAAACGGGCCGCATGATTGCCGCCAATCCGCAGATATTCCAGCCCTTCGCCAAGGTGATTCGCAGCCGCGACTGACCGCGCGGTCGCGCCGGGCCGATCTGCGGCAAGCGCATTCCGGCCATGACTTGACGTAGCCTCGCGCGCCGCGCATGGGCGGTATACAGAGGACCGCGCCCATGCCCGACGATCGTCACGACCCGCCCCATGCCGCCTCGGCGGCCGCGGCCTCTGCGCCGCCGCCCGTGCCGCCGCGGATGTCCCCGCCCGCGCAGGACAGGACCGGGCTGGGGATCCTGCTGATGTCCGCCAGCGCGCTGATCTTTTCGATGCAGGATGGCTTTTCGCGGGTGCTGGGCGCGGAATATCCGCCGGTTCTTGTGGTGATGATCCGATACTGGGTCTTCGCGGCTTTCGTCATCGTCCTGGTCTCGCGTCAGCCGGGCGGTCTGAGGCGGGCGGTGCGCACCAGGCGGCCGCTGACGCAGATCGCGCGGGGCGTGCTTCTGGTGCTGGAGGTCGTGGTCATGGTCGAGGCTTTCGTCCGCCTCGGCCTGGTCGAGACGCAGGCCGTCTTCATCGCCTATCCGCTGCTGGTCGCGGCCCTCTCCGGCCCGGTCCTGGGCGAGAAGGTCGGCTGGCGCCGCTGGGCGGCGATCGGGATCGGCTTTTCGGGCATTCTCGTGATCCTGCAACCCGGCGGCGGCGTCATGCGGATCGAATCGCTGCTGCCCTTTCTCGCGGCGTTCATGTTCGCGCTCTATGGTTTGCTGACGCGGCATGTCTCGCGCGACGATCCCTCGATCGTCAGCTTCTTCTGGACCGGCGTCGCGGGGGCGGTGGCGATCACGCTGATCGGGATCTGGGACTGGCGCTGGCTGGCGCCGGTGGACTGGATCTGGATGGCGGGATTGTGCATCTGCGGCATGAGCTCGCATTATCTGATGATCCGCGCCTATGAATTGGCCGAGGCTTCCGCGCTGCAGCCCTTTGCCTACACGCAACTGGTCTGGGCCAGTCTGATCGGCGTGTTCGTCTTCGGCGAGGTGCTGCGCCCCAGCGTCGTTCTGGGTGCCATGATCGTGGTGTTGGCCGGCCTGTTCACGCTGTGGCGCGCAAGGGTCAGATCGGCCTGAGACCTCGAGGCGCAGCACCGGGGACCGGAACGAGATGTCGGCCCGGTGCGCCCGACCGATTGCGGATGCCTGGCGCCGTTCCTGACCACGCCTCAATCGGACGCGACCGCCTCGACCGCAGGATTGATCCAGCCTTCGGGCAGGCGTGGCCCGATGAAGGGTTTTCCGGGTGGCCGGGACGACAGCGCCAGCGTCAGCCGCAGCGGCGGCGGCGGCATCAGCCCGCCGCCGGTCAGATCGAAGGTCGGCACGATCGGGGCGGGCTTGCCGCTGATGCGGGCGCGATAGATCGCCATCGCCTCGGTCACGCGCATGACATAGTTGCGCGTCTCGTCGAAGGGGATCAGTTCGACCCAGTCCACCGGATCGAAATCGCGCCGCAGATCGCCGAAATCCGACAGCCAGCGCGCCGGCCGGCCGGGCCCGGCATTGTAGCCCGAGGCGGTCAGCGCGGTCGAGGTCCCGAACCTTTCGCGCAGGCCCTCCAGATAGGCGGCGCCCAGCCGGGCATTATAGGCCGGATCGGCGGTCAGCCGCGGCAGGTCGTAGGGCAGGCGCAATCGGCGGGCCATCTGTTCGGCCGTTCCGGGCATCAGCTGCATCAAACCGCGCGCGCCGACCGGGCTGCTGGCCGTGTGGTTGAATTCGGATTCCTGTCGCGCGATCGACAGGATCAGTTCGGGAGGCAGCCCCAGATCGGCCTTTTCCAGCCCGGTCAGCGGGAATTGCGCGGCGGGATAGATCACGCCCTTGCCGGCGGCCTGCTTGGACAGGCGCAGGCCATGCCAGGGCGCCCGCGCCTCGATCATCAGCCGGGCCATGCGGGCGATGTCCTCGGGCTCGGCCGTTTGCGAAAGTTGCAGGAAGAATCGCTGTGCTTCATCCACCCGCCCGACCGCCAGCAGCCACAGCCCGGCGCGAAAGACGTCGTTCTCGGCCAGCCGAGCGCCGCGCCAGTCGGGCAGGGTCTCGACCGCCTTGCCGGGGACCGCAAAGGCGGGCGGCATGGTGGCGCGAACCTTTTCTGCGGCAAGCTGGCCATAGAAGACGCCGGGCTGCCGCGCCGCCCCGGCATAGGCTGCCCGCGCCGCCGCCTGATCGCCAAGCGCCTCTTGTGCGCGGCCCTGCCAGTAAAGCGCCCGCGCAGTGCTGATCGCGCTGCCGACGACGGTTTCCAGATGGCGGAAATGATCCAGCGCCCGCTGCCCCGCGCCCTGATGCAGCGCCGCGAATCCGGCCAGCCATTCAAGGTCGGAATAATGCGGATTGTCCGGCGTCAGGAAATGCTGCGCGGCCAGCCTTTCGGCCAGCGCCCAGTCGCCCTGCCGCATCGCCAGGCGCGCGTAGTCGACCCGCATCTGCGCCCAGAGTTCGGGCACCCGCAATGCCTCGGCGCTGGTCGAGGCCGCAAGCATCAGATCCCGCGCGCCGTCGTGGAACTTTGCCTTCACCCGCCACCGAAAGCGGTCCATGGTCAGGCCGGGATCCTCGCGCTGGTCGGCCGGCAGGGCAAGGATCATGTCATCGACACCCGGCTGGCGCGCCTGAAGCGCGATCCGGGCGGCGATCAGGGGGCGGTCGGTCTGGGGCAGGCGTTCCAGCAGCCGCTGGGCCTGCGCCCATTCCTGCCGGTCCAGCATGGCCACCGCGCGCGCCGTCATCAGCGGCGCAAGTTCTTCGCCATAGCGATCCAGGAACGCCGTTTCTTCCTCGCCTTCCAGCGGTGTTTCGGTCCAGAACCGTGCGCGTTCGGCGCGGGCCTCGTCGGGGTCCAGAACCGCCAGCAACGCGGTTTCGGCGCGCAGCGACCGGGGCGGCTCATCGCCCAGCCAGTCGCGGATGTCGGCCTCGGGCAGGGTGGCGGGCAGTTTCGCCTCGCCGCGTCTGCGCAACAGGTTCAGACCTGGCCAATCCGGATGCCGGCGGATGAAGGCGAGGTAATCGGCGAAATCGCCGTAGCCCGCGCGCAGGGCCTGCCAGCCGACCAGCGATTCGGCCACGGGGCCCGACCGTTTCGCAGCATCGCGCGCGGTCACCCAGTCGCGCACATCGGCGGCGGCCAGCGCCAGCGCCAGCGCGCCGCGCTCTTCGGCGTGGGCGGGGGTGGCAAGCGGCAGGGCGGCAATCAGCCCTGCGGCCAGAATGTCACGCAGAAATCCCATCTCCACCCCATCTCGCCGCCCGACGCCCGCGACGCAATTCACAACCTTGGCAAGACCGGCGCCGGGGGCTAGTTAGGCGCGGCGAAATCCAATCTTCAAGGAGCGTGTCATGTTCAAGGGATCTTTGCCCGCGCTGGTCACGCCGTTCACCCCGGACGGCGAGCTGGATCTGGACACGCTGAAGATGCTGGTCGAATGGCATGTGGATCAGGGCAGCCACGGTCTGGTGCCGGTCGGCACCACCGGCGAAAGCCCGACGCTGACCCATGACGAACACCGGCTGGTCATCGAAGAGGTGGTCAGATCCGCTGCCGGTCGCATCCCGGTAATCGCGGGGGCGGGGTCCAACTCGACCCGCGAGGGGATCGGCCTGATCCGGCACGCGGCCGATGTCGGCGCGGATGCCGCGCTGGTGGTGACGCCCTATTACAACAAGCCGACGCAGGCCGGACTGATCGCGCATTACACCGCCCTGACCGAGGCGGTGGATCTGCCGATCATCATCTACAACATCCCCGGCCGTTCGGTCATCGACATGCTGCCCGAGACGATGGGCGTGTTGTCGCGGCTGCCGGGGATCATCGGCGTCAAGGATGCGACCGGCCGGCTGGAACGGGTCAGCCAGCAGCGCATCACCTGCGGGCCGGACTTCATCCAGCTTTCCGGCGAGGACGGCACCGCGCTTGGCTTCAACGCTCATGGCGGGATCGGCTGCATCAGCGTCACGGCCAATGTCGCGCCGAAACTTTGCGCCGAGTTTCAGGAGGCGACCCTGCGCGGCGATTATGCCGCGGCGCTGGAATATCAGGACCGATTGATGCCGCTGCATCTGGCGATCTTCGTGGAACCCGGATTGGTCGGTGCGAAATATGCCATGTCGCGGCTGGGCCTGTGCGACGAACGCGTGCGTCTGCCGCTGGTGGGCCTGACCGATCCGACGCGCCGGCTGATCGACGCGGCGCTGGACCATGCCGGCCTGAACTGAGGTCAAGGCCGGGCTTCGGGGCGTAGCCCCGCGTCCGCCGGTCCCTCGATGGGCCGGAGAAGGCTGCGCCCTCGTCGTTCCGGCCGTCGCGACGGCTTGCCCTGGCCCGGTCGCGGGGCGATTGCGGTGGCAACTTTGGTGTTCATCTGTAATCTTTCCCTGGATCGATCGGCCGGCGGCCTTGCCGTCCCGGAAGCCCATTCGCCCGATTGCGGGGTTCCGCCATGCGGATCGCGGACAGGGAAGCGAGAGACATTTCCGGCGGCGGCTGTAACGCCCGCGCGGAATCAGGCGTAAGGACATGCGATGAGTGATGCTGGCGGTTCGGAAGACTGGTCCGACCTGATGCGCGCCGCCAATACGGGCGACAGGGCGGCCTATCACCGCCTGCTGACGCTGATGACCCCGGTTCTGCGCGGTATCGTCCGGGCACGCGCTGCGGGGATGGATGTCGACTGGTGCGAGGATGTCGTGCAGGAAACCTTGCTGGCGATACATTTGAAGCGCGCAACCTGGGACGAGGCGCTGCCTTTGCGTCCCTGGGCCTATGCGATCGCACGACACAAGCTGGTCGATGCCTTCCGCCGTCGCGGCCGCGCGGTTCACCTGCCGGTGGAGGATTTCGCCGAGACCCTGGAATCGGCGCCCGAACCCGACCCGACCGAACGCCGCGATGCGGCCGTCCTGATCGGCCGCCTGCCCGAACGCGACGCCGCGCTGATGCGCTGCCTCGCGCTGGAAGGTCGTGACAGCGAGGAATGCGGCGGCCGTCTTGGCCTGAAGCCGGGCGCCCTGCGTGTCGCCCTGCACCGTGCCCTGCAACGGCTGGCCCGGCTGCGATTGGAGGATGAACGATGAAGACCGACGATCTGATCAGTCTGCTGGTGCGCGACGACACAATCCCGCCCGCCGTGACGCCGCGGCTTGTTTCGGCGATCCTGCTGGCGCTTGCACTGGTGGCGGGACTGCTTGTGTCGCTGGTGGGCGTGCGGGCCGATCTGGCGCGGGCCTTGGCGGACCCGGTCACGCGGATGAAGTGGCTGCTGCCGCTGGCACTGGGACTGCCGGCCCTGGTTGCGGCCTTGCGGCTCAGCCGTCCGCAGACGCGCGGATCGCCGGGGTTGCTTTTCGCCGCGCTGGTGGCGGCGGCGGCAATGCTGTGGCTGGTGCTGGCCATCAAGGCGACCCCGGCCGGCATGGTATGGCCGCGGATCAAGGGCAACTCGGCCATGATGTGCTTCTTTGCGATCATGCTGGTCTCGGCGCTGCCGCTGGCGGCGGGCCTGCGCGTGCTGGGTGGCGGCGCCAGCCCCGCGCCGATGCTCAGCGGTGCCGCACTGGGTCTTGCGGTCGGCAGCCTGGCCGCGACGCTTTACGCATTTTTCTGCACCCAGGATTCGCCGCTGTTCTTCCTGACCTGGTATGGGCTGGCCATTGCCGTGGTCACGCTGGCAGGCGCGGTCGCCGGGCGCGGGATGCTGCGCTGGTAGCCGGTCACCTTTCGTGATGTGCGGAATGTGCGACCAGGTCCCAGCGGCGATCCTGCACCGATGCGCGTGAAATTGCCGCGGATTGTCACGGCCTCCTTTTCAAGCCGACACATTGGTCCCATATTGATGGCGAGGAGAGTTTGCCCCATGCCGCTGCCGCAGTTCCTGTTGATGATCCTGACCGTTCTGCTGGCTGCGGCGCTGTCGCTGCTGGCAGCCATCGCCCTGGACCTGCCGGGGGTCGCGCTGATCTTCGCGGTGCTGACGGGCGCGGCGCTGATCCATTTCGGTCATCGCGATGGCCGCGACAATCACGACGGCTGAATCGCTGCCCCGCTGCCTGATGCTGGCCTGCGGGGCCTTGGCGCGCGAATTGCTGGCCATCCGGGATGCCAATGGCTGGGATCATCTGGATCTGCATTGCCTGCCTGCCGAACTGCATCTGCGTCCCGAGAAAATTCCCGATGCGGTCAGCGCGGCGGTCGCCCGTTTCGCCCCCGACTATGACCGGATCGTGGTTGTCTATGCCGATTGCGGCACGGGCGGGCTGTTGCAGGCGCGCTGCGCGGAATTGGGGGTCGAGATGATTCCCGGACCGCATTGCTATGCCTTCTTCGACGGGATCGAGGCGCATGCCATGCGCGCCGAACGCGAATTCACCGCCTTCTACCTGACCGATTTCCTGGTCCGCCAGTTCGATGCCTTCGTCTGGCGCGCCATGGGTCTGGATCGGCATCCGCAGTTGCGCGACATCTATTTTGCCCATTACGAAACGCTGATCTATCTGGCCCAGACCGAGGATTCGGCCCTTGACGCCAAGGCGCGCGAGGCCGCCGAACGGCTGGGTCTGCGCTATGAACGCCGAACGACGGGATATGGCGATCTGCCGGGGGTTCTGGCTCAGCTTTCCAGTTCGGCATCCCAGTAGAGGAAATCCATCCAGCTGTCATGCAGGTGGTTGGGGGGGAAACGCCGCCCGACGGCGTGCATTTCGCCGGGGCTCGGCTGGCGCGGCTTGCGACGCAGGTTCATCCCCGAATGACGCAGGCTGCGGTTGGCCTTGCGCAGATTGCAGGGCGAACAGGCGGCGACCACGTTTTCCCAACTGGTGACGCCGCCGCGCGAGCGGGGCACGACGTGATCGAAGGTCAGATCGCCCTTGGCGCCGCAATACTGGCAGCAGAATTCGTCCCGGAGAAAAAGATTGAAGCGCGTGAAAGCCACGCGCTTCTGGGGTTTTACGTAATCTTTCAAGACGACGACCGAGGGTATCCGGAAAGCCTGCCGCTGACTTCGGACCACCTCGTCATATTCGGCGATGATCGCGACCCGGTCCAGAAACACCGCCTTGATCGCTTCCTGCCAAGGCCACAGCGATAGCGGATAATAGCTGAGCGGCCGGTAATCGGCATTCAGCACCAGCGCCGGGTGATGGCGCAGACCGGCGGGTTCGCGAACGAAATGGGTCCGGAAATCCGTATGATGACGCTCGTTCAGCATGTCGCCTTTTCCAGCCGGTCCCGAATTGGCAAGGTCCGGGGCCTTGGTCTATCCACGGGACCGACTATATATCGGGCTACCCGTCTGGCAAGCCCCCGCATGTATTCGAACCACCGATCGGATAGCGCGTTTGCGTGACGACAGCGTGACGATTTGCCCGCTGCCCGGCCGCGTGGCAGAATGCGGCCATGACCACCACAGCCCCGCCCCTTCTGGGCACGCTGGAAAGCGCGCTCTATGCCGACGATCTGGAGGCCGCCACGAGGTTCTGGCGGGAGGTGATGGGGCTTTGCGATTTTCAGTCCGTTCCCGGACGGCACGTCTTCTTCCGGGTCAGCGATGGGCCGCCCCCGCAGGTTCTGCTGGTCTTCCGCCCAGACGCCACCGAAACGCCACCGGCACCGGATGCGACACTGCCGGTGCCGCCCCATGGCGCGCGCGGGCCGGGCCATGTCTGTCTGGCCGCCGGTCCCGAAACTCTGGACGCCTGGCGCGACCATCTGCTCGCGCATGGTATCGAGATCGAGGCCGACTTTCGCTGGCCGAATGGCGCCCGCTCGTTGTATTTTCGCGATCCGGCGGGCAATTCG
>NZ_DHXG01000018.1:0-54138 GCF_002413585.1 Paracoccus sp. UBA5162 | reverse complement strand
AAGGCCAGCGCCACGGACAGCCCGTCCGGCGCAATGCCGTGGCCGGTGCCCTCCATGACATGGGCGAAGACCTCGAACCCGGCGGCCTGCAGCGCATCGCCCGCCAGCCCCATGTCCTGGAACGGCACCATCGGGTCCTGGTCGCCGTGGATCAGCAGGACCGGAGGCTTGACGCGGGCCTCGTCCTCCAGCATCTCGGGCACCAGCAACCGGCCGGAAAAGCCGACGATGCCCGCCACTTCGGCGTCCCGGCGCGGCAGCACATGCAGCGCCATCATCGTGCCCTGCGAAAAGCCGATCACGATCATGCGGTCCGCTTCCAGCCCCTCATCGGCCAGAACCCTGTCCAGAAAAGCGTTCAACGCGGTGATCGACCGACCCATTGCCGCTTGCGCCTGCGCCTCGGTCGAGCCGTCCAGCCAGGGGATCGGAAACCACTGATAGCCCATCGGATTGTTGATGCTGCGTTCCGGCGCGTCGGGGGCATGGAAGGCCGTGCCCGGCAGATGCGGCGACAGCGGGTCGGCAAGGCCCAGAAGATCGGCCCCATCGGCGCCGTAGCCGTGCAGGAAGACCACGACGGCATCGGCCTTTTCGGGGCCCTTGCGGGCGGATGTCAGGTCGGTCATCGAATTCCCTCGCGTCCTTTGGCCTGCCGGTAATAGGCCCACAGCCCGCGCGCCGCAACCGCGCGCCAGGGCCGCCAGGGCTGCGACATCGCGCGCAGGGCGGCGGGGCCGGGACGGGCCTCCAGCCCATACAACATGCGCGCGGCCTCTTGCAGCGCCAGATCGCCCGCGGCCAGCACGTCGGCCCGGCCGAGCGCGAATTTCAGATAGATCTCCGCCGTCCATGTCCCGACTCCGGGCAGGGCGACCAGCGCGGCGATGGCCCCGTCATCGGACAGCGTGCGCAGCCCCTGCCAGTCCAGGCCCGCTTTCGCGATCCCTTTCAGGTAGCGCAGCTTGGGCCGCGACAGTCCGGTTGCGCGCAGGGCATCGTCATCGGCCGCCGCGATGGCCTCGGGCGCGACCAGCCCCGCCGCCTGCATCCGCGCCCAGATCGAGGCAGCGGCCGCGACCGAAATCTGCTGACCGGTAATGGCCTGGGCAATGGCCTCGAAGCCGTCGCCGCTGCGGCGCAGCGGCAGCGGGCCAAGCCGCGGAAGCACCCGTGCCCAGACCGGGCAGACCGCCGCCAGATGGGCCGCGCCAAGGGCCAGATCGGCCTCGGTCTCGATCAGCCGCATCTCTCAGCCGGGAACCCGCGCCGCCCGACCTCCGCGCCGCCGGGGCTGCCCCCCGGCCCGCGCCTGCGCGCCCTCGACCAGAACGCCGACCATCGGATGGGGCTGATCGCCCGGCGCGGCCTTGGGCGCGTAGTGATCCAGCAGAAACCGGATCGCCCGGACCGCATCGACGCCCGGAGGCAGCGACAGGGCCCAGTCCACGAAGATCGATCGGCATTCGCCAATTCCGATTCCCTCGATGCGGAAGCTTTCGCGGATCAGGTTCTTGGGATCGGCCTCGGCCATGATCAGCGGGGGTTCAGTCATGATCGGCCTGCGCCTCCAGTTTCAGCCTTGTCTCCCAGGCCATCGAGATATGTCTGCGCAGGGCCGAATCCGCCGCCGCGCCATCGCCGGCCGCAATTGCCTCGACGATCCGGCGATGTTCGACCAGCGCGGTTTCGCTGCGGCCCTCGGCTGCCAGCGAGGTGCGCGCCATCAGCGCCATGCTGCGATGGACAAGGTCCAGTTGCTGCACCAGGTATCGGTTGTGCGAGGCCAGATGAATCTGGTGGTGAAACCGCTTGTTGGCGCGAGCCAGCGCCTCGGGGTTGCGGACGCATTTCTGATCCTCGTCCAGCATCTGCGCCAGAACGCGCACCTCTTCGGGGGTGGCGTGGCGGGCGGCCAGGCGCGCGGCCAGCGCCTCCAGTTCGGCGCGCACGGTGTAAAGCTCGGCCAGTTGGTTGTGATCCAGCGAGGCGACGATCAGGCTGCGTCCGTCGCGGACCAGCATTGCCTGCGTCTCCAGCCGTTGCAGGGCCTCGCGGACCGGGGTGCGGCTGACGCCGAACCGCTCGGCCAGTTCGGATTCGACCAGCCGGTCGCCGGGGCGATAGGTGCCGGCCTCGATGGCCGTCAGGATCAGGGAATAGGCGTCCTTCATGGGCGCCACGATTGGCCGCGCCGGCGCGAATTGCAAGCGCGAGCATACCGGTCTAGGCAGGGTCATGGATTTCGCCGAAGCCGATATCTGGATCTTCGATCTGGACAACACGCTCTATCCGCCCGAGATGGCGCTGTTCCCGCAGATCGAGGCGCGGATGACCGAATGGGTCATGCGCATGCTGTCCGTCGAACGCGAGGCCGCCGACCGGCTGCGCCGCGATTACTGGATGCGGCACGGCACGACGCTGGCCGGACTGATGGCCGAACATGCGATCGACCCTGCCGCCTATCTGGGCCATGTCCATGACATCGACTTCACCGGCCTCGTGCCCGCGCCCGGACTGGCCCGCGCCATCGCGGCCCTTCCGGGGCGCAAGATCGTCCATACCAATGCCGACAGCGCCTATGCCGCCAGGGTTCTGGCGGCGCGGGGGCTGGACGTCTTCGAGGCTGTCTTTGGCGTCGAGGAGACGCATTTCCACCCCAAGCCCGATCCCCGCGCCTACGAGGCGGTGATCGACATGGCCGGGATCGACCCCGCCCGCGCCGTCTTTTTCGAGGACGACCCGCGCAATCTGCGCGTGCCGCACCGGCTGGGGATGCGGACGGTTCTGGTCGGGCCGGGGCGCCACGGTCCGAACGACAGCGCGCCCGAGGCCGAGATCGGCAATCACGTCGATCACCGGATCGGCGACCTCGAAGCGTTCCTGTGCCGGATTGTCCCCGGGCAGCCGCCGGGGCAGAATGGCGGCCGGGATCGCAATGTCCGGGGCCGCCGATGTCGATGATCAGGAAACCTGCCGCCGATGAGGTCGATGTCCTCGTCTCGGGCGGCGGAATCGCCGGGCTGATCGCCGCGGCCGCGTTCGGCGCCGAGGGCTTGTCGGTCCTGTGCGTCGATCCCGCGCCTCCGGTCACGGATGCAGGCGCCTCGGGGGCCGATCTGCGCACCACCGCCTTTCTGGCCCCTTCGGTCGATCTGCTGCGGCGGATCGGACTCTGGGACCGGCTGGCGCCCCATGCGACGCCCTTGCAGGTCATGCGGATCGTGGATGCGGGCGGCGCGCGCCCCGAGCCGCGGCTGATCCGCGATTTCGATGCCGCCGAGATCGGCGACGCGCCTTTCGGCTGGAACCTGCCCAACTGGTTGCTGCGCCGCGAGATTGCGGCCCGGCTGGGCCAGTTGCAGAACGTGCGGTTCCAGCCCGGAACCGGCACCGCCGGGGTGGTCGCGCGCGACGAGGCGGCGCTGGTCACGTTGACCGATGGTCGGCGCCTGCGCGTCCGGCTGCTGATCGGCGCCGATGGGCGCGATTCACCCGTGCGGCAGGCCCTGGGCATCGGCGTGCGGACGTTCCGCCATGGCCAGAAGGCGCTGGCATTCGCCGTCACGCATGAGCAGCCGCACGGCAACGTCTCGACCGAGGTGCATCGCTCGGGCGGTCCCTTCACGCTGGTGCCGCTGTCCGATCGCGACGGGCGGCCCTGTTCAGCCGTGGTCTGGATGGAAAACGGGCGCGAAACCGCGCGTCTGGCCGCGCTGCCGCCAGAGCAATTCGAGGCGGCCCTGAACGCGCGTTCGGCCGGGGTCATGGGACATCTGACCCAGGCGACACGGCTGACCGAATGGCCGATCATCAGCCAGATCGCGGACCGGTTCTGCGGCCCGCGCACCGCGCTGATCGCCGAGGCAGCCCATGTCCTGCCGCCGATCGGCGCGCAGGGACTGAACATGAGCCTGGCGGATCTGACCGCGCTGCTGGATCTGATGCGCGCGGCGCCGGGCGATGCGGCAGGGCTTGCGGCCTATGACCGTTCCCGTCGGCCCGAAGCCCATGCAAGGCTTCTGGGCATTGATGCGCTGAATCGCGCCAGCCAGGCGCAGGCGCGGCCGCTGCGCGACCTCAGGGCGGCCGCACTGGGCGGGCTTTATGGCATCGGTCCGGTGCGACGGATGATGATGCGGGCCGGTCTGGGGCTGCGCTGAAACCCGCGGCTTGCCCGCGCAGGGCCCCCCGCGAAACGGAACGGGGCGTCGGCGGACGGCCTTGAAAGCGCCGCCAACCGGACCCATCTGGCTGGTTCCGGGGACGACCTCGCCTTCATGATCTGCATTGCCGGGACGACCCGGCCCGCCTGAGGTCGTTGCCATGCCCTGGATCATTCTCATCATCGCCGGTCTGCTGGAAATCGTCTGGGCCGCTGCGATGAAGCAGTCGCACGGCCTGACCCGCCCGCTGCCCACCGCGATCATGCTGGCCGGAATGGTCGGCTCGTTCTGGCTGCTGGCGGTTGCCATGCGGCAATTGCCGCTGGGCACCGCCTACATGGTCTGGACGGGGATCGGTGCCATCGGCAGTTTCTTGCTGGGAATCGCGCTGTTCGGCGAGGCCGTCAGCGCCGGCCGGCTGGCCGCGGCCGCGCTGATCGGGACCGGCATTCTGGTGATGAAGCTGTCATCGTGACGCCTGCCGGCAGGGCGGCAGATGGCACGGCCCAGACGTCGCACAGGGCAATTTCCTTCCGGCAGAGGCGGTGTTAAAGGACCGCCAGCCACAGGAGATCAGCCATGCCCGCCTATCGTTCCCGCACCACAACCCATGGCCGCAACATGGCTGGCGCACGCGGCTTGTGGCGCGCGACAGGCGTCCGGGACGAGGATTTCGGCAAACCCATCATCGCCATCGTCAACAGCTTCACCCAGTTCGTGCCGGGCCATGTCCATCTGAAGGATCTGGGCCAGCTGGTCGCGGCCGAAGTCGAGGCAGCCGGCGGCATCGCCAAGGAATTCAACACCATCGCCGTCGATGACGGGATTGCGATGGGCCATGACGGGATGCTGTATTCGCTGCCCTCGCGCGAGATCATCGCCGACAGCGTGGAATACATGGTCAATGCCCATTGCGCCGACGCGATGATCTGCATCAGCAATTGCGACAAGATCACGCCGGGAATGCTGATGGCGGCGCTGCGGCTGAACATCCCGGTCGTGTTCGTTTCGGGCGGGCCGATGGAGGCTGGCAAGGTCGTGCTGGAGGATGGCCGCGTCAAGGCGCTGGATCTGGTCGATGCCATGGTCGCCGCCGCCGATGACAGCGTGTCCGAGGCCGATGTGGCCGCCATCGAACGATCCGCCTGCCCGACCTGCGGGTCATGCTCGGGCATGTTCACCGCCAATTCGATGAACTGCCTGACCGAGGCCTTGGGCCTGTCGCTGCCCGGCAACGGCTCGACCCTGGCCACCCATGCCGACCGCAGGCGGCTGTTCGTCGAGGCGGGACACCTGATCGTCGATCTGGCGCGGCGGTATTACGAGGGCGACGATGCCTCGGTCCTGCCGCGTTCCATCGCCGGATTCAACGCCTTCAGGAACGCGATGACGCTGGATATCGCGATGGGCGGGTCCACGAACACCGTGCTGCATCTGCTGGCCGCCGCGCATGAGGGCGAGGTGGATTTCACCATGTCCGATATCGACAAGCTGTCGCGACAGGTGCCGGTCCTGTGCAAGGTCGCACCGGCCAAGTCGGATGTGCATATGGAAGATGTCCACCGCGCCGGCGGCATCATGGCGATCCTGGGCGAACTGGACCGGGCCGGGCTGCTGGACACCTCGGTCGGCAACGTTCATTCCGGCACGCTGGCACGGGCGCTGGACCGCTGGGACGTGGCGCGCACGGACGCCGCATCCGTCCATGATTTCTATCGCGCCGCGCCCGGCGGCGTGCCCACGCAGACCGCCTTTTCGCAGGACCGCCGCTATGACAGCGTCGATCTGGACCGTGCGGGCGGCGTGATCCGCGATGCCGCCCACGCCTTTTCGCGCGATGGCGGGCTGGCTGTCCTGTATGGCAATCTGGCCGAGGATGGCTGCATCGTGAAGACGGCGGGCGTGGACGAATCGATCCTGACCTTCACCGGTCCGGCGCATATTTTCGAAAGCCAGGATGACGCGGTTTCGGGCATCTTGACCGGCAAGGTCAGGGAAGGCGAGGTCGTGCTGATCCGCTATGAGGGGCCGCGGGGCGGACCAGGCATGCAGGAAATGCTGTATCCCACCAGCTACCTGAAATCGAAGGGGCTGGGAAAGGCCTGTGCGCTGGTCACGGACGGGCGGTTCTCGGGCGGCTCATCGGGGCTGTCGATCGGCCATGTCTCGCCCGAGGCGGCCGAGGGCGGCACGATCGGTCTGGTCGAACAGGGAGACCTGATCCGCATCGACATTCCCAACCGGGTGATCGCGCTGGAGGTCGATGACGCCACGCTGGCCGCCCGCCGGGAAGATCGCGAGGCGTGGGGCTGGAAGCCTGCAAGACCGCGCCGGCGCAAGGTCTCGACCGCGCTGCGCGCCTATGCCGCGATGACCACCAGCGCGGCCAGGGGCGCGGTGCGGGTGGTGCCCGAATAGCATTGGCCGCGTCTGACGATCAAAGGGCGCTTGGCCTTGGGGCGATGGCCGTGGCGATGCTGATCCTGCCGGCCGGCGACGCGATCTCGAAGGCTTTGATGAGCTTTGCCGGACCGTTCGAGGTCACCTTGTGGCGCAGCGTCGCCAACGGGATGCTGTTCGGCCCCGTCGCCATCCTGGCGCGGCGCAGGCTGGGCGGTCCGCCGGTCTCGGGGGCGGCGGTGTTCTCTGGCCTGTTGCTGATCACAATCTCGTTTCTGCTGATCTCGGCCTTCCAGCGGATGCCGATTGCCACCGCCATCGCGATCTTCTTCGTCGAACCGCTGCTGCTGACCCTGCTGGCCGGACCGTTTCTGGGCGAGGTGCCCGGCCCGCGTCGGCTGGTCGCGGTCGGCGTGGGATTGATCGGCGCGCTGATCGTGATCCGGCCGAATTTCCAGATCTTCGGCCCGGTCGCCCTGATGCCGGCCCTGGCGGCGCTGGCCTATGCGGCGAACATGATCGTGCTGCGGCGCGCCAGCATGCGGCAATCGGCGCTGAGCCTCCAGATCGGCGCGACGCTGACGGCGGCCCTGCTGGCCGCTCTTGCCGCGCTGACGGCCGCCTTGTCCGGCCGTGGCGGGCCTTCGTATTTCCTGGCACCGGTCTGGGTGCAACTGGCCGTCCCTGCTGCGGCGATATTGTTCGCGGCGGCCTTCCTGCTGATCACCTTCGCCTTCAGCCGCTGCGAGGCCAGCACGCTGGCGCCGCTGCAATATCTGGAAATCGTCGGCGCGACCCTTGTCGGCCTGATCTTTTTCGGCAGCCTGCCTGATGCCTGGACCTGGATCGGCACTGCCATCATCCTCGGCTCGGGCCTGTATATCCTGCATCGCGACCGACGGGCCTAGATCACAAATAGCCGCGTCAGCGTGAACAGGCCCATGGCGATCATCACCAGATTTTCGGTCAGCGACACGAAGCCCAGCGGCACGTTGCTGTTGCCGCCGACGCAGGCGCATTTCAGTTCGCGTTTCTCGATATAGACGGCGCGAAAGACCGACCATGCGCCGAAACAGCCGATGAACAAGGCCACGGGGCCGGACAGCCAGGGCAGCAGCCCCGCGATCATCAGCAGTCCCGCGCCGGTTTCGAGAAACGGATAAACATAGCCGTAGGGCACCCATTTCTGGGCCAGCAGATCGTAGTTCAGGAACATCGTGGAAAAACTTTCCACGTCTTGCAGTTTTTGCAGACCCAGCAGGACCATCGCGGTTGCGGCGAAATGCGGCAGCACCATCCAGAGCGGCCCGCCGGCGAAGGCGAAGATCGCCAGCGCGATCAGCGCCGAGACGGCGAAGATGGCGATTACCGGCGTGTAGCTGGTTGTTTCCGCGTCAGGCAGAGGCTTGCCGAAGAAGGCACGGAGATCATCATAACCGCCGATCCGCTTGCCGTCGATCCAGGCCTGCGGGGTCGTCTCGACCTCATGTTTCCGCATGAAATCGTCGGTTTCCTCGCGGGTGCGCAGCGGGTGATCCTCGACCTGGTAGCCGTTATGTTCCAGCAGCCACTTGGACTTGCGGCCATAGGGGCAGAGATGCTTGGGCATGACCATTCGGTAAAGGGCGGCGCTTCGGGCCATGGCATTCTCCTTGGACTGAACCTTGGGTCCAACGCACCGGGCCGCGATTCGTTCAGTCGGGCGCGCCCAGCGGACCCGGTCGGCGTTCTTCGGACAGCATCACATTCGCCTCGACCTGCCCGACGCCGGGCAGGGTCATGATCCGGCGACGCAGGATGCGTTCGAAATCGGATATGTCGCGGGCGGTGACGCGCAGGCGATAGTCGAACTGGCCAAGGACGTGCTGGACGATCTGGACCTCGGGGATCGCGGTCACGGCGCGTTCGAAATCTTCCAGGCTTGTTCGGCCCTTGGTGGCAAGCCGCACACCCAGGAATACCGACACCCCGAAACCGAGGGCGGTGTTGTCCACCACCACGCGCCGCCCGGCAAGAATGCCCTGATCGGTCAGCTTGCGGATGCGCCGCCATGCGGCGGGCTGGCCGATGCCGACCGCGCGCCCGATCCGGGCGGCGCTTGTGGTCGCGTCAGAGGCGAGGATGCGCAGGATCGCCAGATCGGTCGGGTCCAGGTCGCTCACAGCGCCAGCTCCACGCTGTCCTTGATCGTCGACACCAGCATCAACGCGTCGCTGTCCGAGACATGCGGTAGCCGCAGGATCCGGTCGCGATAGATTTGCTGCCAATGCGCCATGTCCCGCGCGATCACCGACAGACGCAGATCGACGCTGCCGAGGAAGGTCTGGATTTCCAGGACCTCGGGCACCTCGCGGGCGGCGGCGATGAAGTCGTCGAAAGCGCGCGGATCGGTCTTGTCCAGCGTGAAGCGCAGGCTGACCTGCACTTCGTAGCCAAGCGCGCGCCAGTCGATGCGGCCCTGGATCGCCGCGATGATCCCTGTCGCGCGCATCCTGTCCAGCCGCCGCCACAAGCTGGCCTGCGTGACGCCCGCCCGCTGCGCCAGATCGCTGTTCGGGGCGTCGGGATCGGCCAGAAGATGGCGCAGGATGCGGCGGTCGGTGGCGTCGTGCATGAATTATTCACATGAAGGGTCAACAGGCATGATCTTCGCGCTTTATTGCCATATTTCGATCAGAATGACCAAACGTCTTGTCCCGATTGATCGTAAAACCCGCTGATCGAGAGGAAAGGAAGAACCGATGCGTGTTTACTATGACCGCGATTGTGACGTGAACCTGATCAAGGACAAGAAGGTCGCGATCCTGGGCTATGGGTCGCAAGGCCACGCCCATGCCCTGAACCTGCGCGATTCCGGCGCCAAGAACGTCGTCATCGCCCTGCGCGAGGGCAGCCCCTCGGCGAAGAAGGCCGAGGCTGAGGGCCTGAAGGTCATGGGCATCGCCGAGGCAGCCGCCTGGTGCGATCTGATCATGTTCACCATGCCGGACGAATTGCAGGCCGAGACCTACCGGAAACACGTTCACGACAATCTGCGTGAGGGCGCAGCGATCGCCTTCGCCCACGGTCTGAACGTGCATTTCGGCCTGATCGAGCCGAAGCCCGGTGTCGATGTGATCATGATGGCCCCCAAGGGCCCCGGCCACACCGTGCGCGGCGAATACGTCAAGGGCGGCGGCGTGCCATGCCTGGTCGCGGTGCACAACGACGCGTCGGGCAAGGCGATGGATCTGGGCCTGTCCTACTGCTCGGCCATCGGCGGCGGCCGTTCGGGCATCATCGAGACCAATTTCCGCGAGGAATGCGAGACCGACCTGTTCGGCGAACAGGCGGTGCTGTGCGGCGGTCTGGTCGAACTGATCCGCATGGGATTCGAGACGCTGGTCGAGGCCGGCTACGAGCCGGAGATGGCCTATTTCGAATGCCTGCACGAGGTAAAACTGATCGTGGACCTGATCTATGAGGGCGGCATCGCCAACATGAACTATTCGATCAGCAACACGGCCGAATACGGCGAATATGTCAGCGGCCCGCGCATCCTGCCCTATGACGAAACCAAGGCGCGGATGAAGGCGGTTCTGCGCGACATCCAGTCGGGCAAGTTCGTGCGCGATTTCATGCAGGAAAACAGCGTCGGTCAGCCGTCGTTCAAGGCCACGCGCCGGATCAACGACGAACACCAGATCGAAAAGGTCGGCGCCAAGCTGCGTGAGATGATGCCCTGGATCAGCAAGGGCAAGATGGTGGATCGCGCCCGCAACTGATCGCGGGGGACGGAAAACAGGGAAAGCCCGGGCCGGTCCCGGGCTTTCCGCTGTCAGGACTGCGGATCCAGCTTGTCCTGCGTCCTGGTCGCGAAATCCGATGCGTCGTGGCGTTCCCACAACTGCCCGGACGGCTCGCCCGAGGTCCTGTTCACCATGATGCCGCGTTTGACGGCGGGGCGGGCGGCAATTTCGGCTTCCCAGCGGGCGACGCTGGTATAGCTGGCGCCGTCAAGGAAGGTTGCCGCGTCGCCATAGGCGCCGCCTCTGATCAACCGACCATACCAGGGCCAGATCGCCATATCGGCAATCGTGTATTCATCGCCCGCCATGAAACGATGATCGGCCAGATGGCGGTCCAGCACGTCAAGCTGGCGTTTCACCTCCATCGCGAAACGGTCGATCGCATATTCGATCTTCGTTGGCGCATAATGATAGAAATGGCCAAAACCGCCGCCCAGATAGGGGGCCGAACCCATTTGCCAGAACAGCCAGTTCAGGGTCTCGGTCCTCAGGCTGGGGTCATGCGGCAGGAAGGCATCGAACTTTTCGGCCAGATACAGCAGGATCGCGCCCGATTCGAAGACGCGGCGCGGCGGCGTCACGGAATGATCCATCAGGGCGGGGATCTTCGAATTGGGGTTCACCTCGACGAAACCGCTGCCGAACTGGTCGCCATCGCCGATCCTGATCAGCCAGGCGTCGTAGTCGGCGGATTTGCCGGCCTCCAGCAATTCCTCCAGCAGAATCGTGACCTTCTGCCCGTTCGGCGTGGCCAGCGAATAAAGCTGCAGGGGATGCTTGCCGACGGGCAGGGGCTTGTCATGGGTCGGCCCGGCGACCGGTCGGTTGGTGCTGGCGAATTGTCCGCCGTTTTCCTTTTCCCAGGTCCAGACCTTCGGCGGGGTGTAGTCGTCGTTCATCACATCTCCTGTCGGCTGCCGTGGTTGCAGCCAAGATGTGATGCGCGCGGCCGAAGTTCAACGTGAAGGCGTCGCACAGGTCATGTGCGCCCGTCCGAAGGACATCAACCCGCCGAAAGCTGGTTGTGCCTGCGCGCGATGAAGGTCTTGGCGGTTTCCACCGCGACGGCCGCATCCCGGCAATAGGCGTCGGCGCCGATGGCACGGCTGAATTCCTCGTTCAGGGGCGCGCCGCCGACCAGCACGATGTAGTCGTCGCGAATACCCCTTTCCTTCATCGTGTCGATCACGACCTTCATATAGGGCATGGTGGTGGTCAGCAGGGCCGACATGCCCAGGATGTCGGCCTCTTCCCGCGCAATGGCTTCCAGATAATTCTCGACCGGGTTGTTGATGCCCAGATCGACCACCTCGAAGCCGGCGCCCTCCATCATCATCGAGACCAGGTTCTTGCCGATGTCGTGGATGTCGCCCTTGACGGTTCCGATCACCATCTTGCCCATGCGCGGCGCGCCGGTTTCGGCCAGAAGCGGTTTCAGAATGGCCATGCCGCCCTTCATCGCACCCGCCGCCAGCAACACTTCGGGCACGAACAGGATGCCGTCGCGGAAATCATGGCCGACGATGGTCATGCCCGCGACCAGCGCCTTGGTCAGCACGTCATAGGGCGCCCAGCCACGGTCCAGCAGGATGTGGACGGCTTCCTCGATCTCGTCCTTCAGACCGTCATAGAGGTCGTCCATCATCTGCTGGACAAGCTCGTCGTCATCCAGTTCGGACAGGATGATCTCGTCGTCGTTCTGGGCCATCGGCACGACTCCTGATGCGTTTCACCGCGAAATGGACGCGATTTGACGAAATTGGAAAGCTGCAAAGCGACATGGCGGATCCCGCGCGCGACTTGTGTGTCGAATCGCTGGAAAGTGTTGCCATAATGTTCTAGATTTGCCGCATGTTGCCGCCCAGAAATCCCGATGAGCGTCTGAAGGCCCGCGGCGCCGATACCCGGCCCGTTGGCCGGTTCGAGGTCCATAGCCGCGCGCGCGAGCATGACGGCTGGGAGATCCCCGAGGACGAGACGCTGCTGCGCACCGAAGTCGTGACCGAACAGCCGCGCAGCATCATCACCCGAAACACCTCGCCCGATATCTCGTTCGACCGGTCGATCAATCCCTATCGCGGCTGCGAACACGGCTGCATCTATTGCTATGCGCGGCCGAGCCACGCCTATCTGGGCCTGTCGCCCGGGCTGGATTTCGAAACCAGGATCACCGCCAAGCCCGATGCCGCGCGGCTGCTGGAACGCGAACTGGCCCGCCCATCCTACAGGCCCGCACCGATCGCGCTTGGCACCAATACCGATCCCTATCAGCCGATCGAGGCGAAGCTGGCGATCATGCCCGGTATCCTGCGGGTGCTGCGGGACTGGAATCATCCGGCGACACTGGTGACGCGCGGCCAGACCGTCCTGCGCGACCTGGACTTGTGGGCCGAGATGGCGGCCAGGGATCAGGCGGCCGTCGGCATCAGCATCACCACGCTGCAGCAGGATCTGGCCCGCGCGATGGAGCCGCGCGCGCCCGCACCCGCGACCCGGTTGCGGATGATCCGCGAATTGTCGCGGGCGGGCGTGCCGGTGCGGGTCATGGTCGCGCCCGTGATCCCGGTCCTGACCGAACCCGAGATCGAGGCGATCCTGACTGCCGCGCGCGAGGCCGGCGCGACCACCGCCAGCATGATCCCGCTGCGCCTGCCCTACGAGGTCGCGCCGCTGTTCCGCGACTGGCTGGAACGTCACCGTCCCGGCATGGCCGCCCATATCATGAACCGGGTCCAGGCGATGCGGGGCGGACGCGACAACGATCCGCGCTTCGGTCACCGCTTCAAGGGCGAGGGGGTCGAGGCGCAACTGGCCTTGCAACGCTTTCGCCTGGCGCGCAAGCGACTGGGCTATCGCGAGGGCAGCCCGCCGCTGGATTGTTCGCGCTTCGGGCCGCCGCCGCGTGCGGGCGATCAATTGTCCCTGTTCTGACGCGCGCGATCGCGCCAGAGTGACCCGATGCGCCCGTTTCTGGACAATCAGACCGCCCGCCGCCTGTTTCTGGACCGGCATCTGCTGCTGCGCCCGGCATCCGGCCCCGGCCAGGGCGCCGATCTGCAATCGGTGCTGGACGATCTGGGCTTCGTGCAGGTGGACAGCGTCAACACCCTGGCCCGCGCCCATGACCTGATCCTGTGGTCCCGGCGCGGGCAATACCGGCCGCGGGGCCTGTCGCGCCTGGTCTCGCACCGCCGCTCGGCATTCGAACACTGGACCCATGACGCCTCGGTCATCCCGATGCAGTTCTACCCGATGTGGCGGCTGAAATTCGCGCGCGACGAGGCGCGGATGCGCCTGCGCTGGCCGGGGTGGCGCGGCAAGGGTTGGGACGCCGAGATTGACGGGGTTCTGCAACAGGTGGCCGATCATGGGCCGGCCTCGTCCCTGGAGGTGGGCGGCGGCGACAAGAAAGCCTCGTCAGGCTGGTGGGAATGGCATCCCTCGAAGACCGCGCTGGAATTCCTGTGGCGGTCGGGTCGGCTGGCAATCTGCCACCGCGCGGGCTTTCGCAAGTATTACGACCTGGCCCAGCGGGTTATCCCGGCCGAGCATCTGAACCGGCGGCTCGATGATGCCGAGATCGTCGATTGGGCCCTGTCTCGGGCGCTGTCGCGGCTGGGCTTTGCCAGCAGCGGCGAACTGGCCGCCTTCTTTGCCATTGCCACCCCCGCCGAGGCGAAATCATGGTGCGCCGGGGCGCTGGCGCGGGGCCGCATCATCGAGGTTGATGTGGAAATGGCCGATGGGTCGCGCCGCCGCAGTCTGACGTCGCCGGCAATGCTGGACGCGGCCCGGTCGCTGCCCGAGCCGTCCAATCGCGTGCGGCTGCTGTCGCCCTTCGATCCGGCCCTGCGCGACCGGACCCGCGCCGAGAGGCTGTTCGGTTTCCACTACCGGATCGAGATCTTCGTGCCCGAAACGCAGCGGCGATTCGGCTATTACGTCTTTCCGGTCATGCAGGGTGATCGCCTGATCGGGCGGCTGGATGCGAAACGCGAGGGCAGGACGCTGGCGGTTCGCGCCTTCTGGCCCGAAACCGGGGTGCGGATGGGCAAGGCACGCATGGCCGGGCTGTCGGCGGAACTGGACCGGGTCCGGCATCTGGCTGCGGCAGATGAGGTGACTTTTGCCGCGAACTGGCTGCGCTAGCCGCGCCGGCGGCCGCGCCGCTCGCGCACGGGACCGCCCTCGCCGGTGCCGTCGCTGGACGAACTGAACCCGCCCAGCTGTGACGCAATGGTTTCCAGCGAGGGGCGATCGCCGCGCGGGCGGGTTTCCAGCGCCTCGCGCATGGCGCGCAGGTGATCGGGCATGGTGCCGCAGCAGCCGCCGATGATCCTGACGCCCAGATCGCGGGCGAGGCAGGCGTAATCGGCCATCAAATCCGGCGTGCCGTCGTAATGGATGTGACCCGCCTCGAATCGCGGTATCCCGGCATTGCCCTTGGCGATAAGCGGGCGCTCGTTGCCCGAGGCGGCGAAACCCGTCACCGTCCGCAGCAGATCGGCGGCGCCGACGCCGCAATTCGCGCCATAGGCGACGGGCGGATTGGCCAGCTTTTCGACCGAGGCGGCCAGCTCGGCCGAAGTCACGCCCATCATCGTACGGCCGGCGGTGTCGAAGCTCATCGTGCCGCACCAGGGCATCCCGGCCAGCCTCGCGGCCTCGGCCGCGGCGCCGAATTCCTCGAAGGCGCTGATCGTCTCGACCCAGAGAACGTCCGCACCCCCGTCCTTCAGAGCCTCGGCCTGTTCGTGGAACATCTCGACCGCGGCCTCGCGGGTCAGGGTTCCCATGGGCGCCATGATCTCGCCCGTGGGGCCGATGCTGCCGGCGACGATTACCGCCCGGCCCGCCCTGTCGGCCACCTCGCGCCCCAGTTCGGCCGCTGCGCGGTTCAGTTCGGCCACCCGGCCCTGGGCCTTGTGCAGCTTCAGGCGGCTGGCATTGCCGCCGAAGGAATTGGTCAGGAACAGGTCGGACCCGGCCTCGACCGCGCCGCGATACAGCGCGCGGATCCTGTCGGGCTGATCGACATTCCACAATTCCGGCGGCTCGCCCGATTCCAGTCCCATGTTGAACAGGTTGGTCCCGGTCGCGCCATCGGCCAGCAGCCAGTCGTTTTGGTCCAGAAGTCGGCTCAGCGGATCGGTCATTTCTCTAACCTCGGTCATCGGGGCGAAAACCGTCCGGGGACGGTCACATGTCAACTGGTCCATGCTAGAAGCAGATCCGCCCGGACACAATTTCCGACCGAACGAATGAAAGACCGCGCCGGTTTCCCGACGCGGCTTCGATCTTTGTGTATTCGCGGAGGAAAGATCAGCGATCTTCCGCGTCGTCTTCGTCCGATGCGCCGCCGATATCGTCGAACAGCTCCGAGATCTCGAATTCGGCTTCGGCATCGGCTTCGGCCGCCAGGTCCTGGATCGATTTGCCCTGCGCCTGAAGCTCGGCCTCTTCGGGCGAGCGGGCGACGTTCAGGGTCACGTCGGCGGTGACTTCGGGGTGCAGCACGACGTTGACGACGTGCAGACCCAGATCCTTGATCGGGTTGCCCAGCACGACCTGCTTGCGGTCGATGCTGAAACCCGCCTCGGTCGCGGTGTCGGCCACGTCGCGAGTCGTCACCGACCCGTAAAGCGCGCCGGCATCCGAAGCCGAGCGGATGACCACGAAGGTCTTGCCGTCCAGCGACTTGGCGATCTTTTCGGCCTCGGCCCTGGTTTCGGAATTGCGTGCTTCCAGTTGGATCTTGCGATCCTCGAAGGCAGCGATGTTGGCGTCGGATGCGCGCAGCGCCTTGCCCTGGGGCAGCAGGAAGTTGCGGGCATAACCCTCTTTCACCTTCACCACTTCGCCCATCTGGCCCAGCTTGGCCACGCGTTCCAGCAGGATGACTTGCATGTTCCGGTCTCCTTACTTCACGGCATAGGGAAGCAGGGCAAGAAAGCGGGCGCGCTTGATCGCGCGGGCCAGCTCACGCTGCTTCTTGGCCGAGACGGCGGTGATGCGCGAGGGCACGATCTTGCCGCGTTCGCTGATATAGCGTTGCAGCAGACGGGTATCCTTGTAGTCGATCTTCGGCGCGTTATCGCCCGAGAACGGGCAGACCTTGCGACGACGGAAGAACGGTTTGTTCGCCATTTTTCTGATCTCCTCAGTTCCGGTCGCGACGGTCGCCGCGATCGCCGCCCCGGCGGTCGCCGCGCTCTTCGCGCTTCTGCATCTGGATCGAGGGACCTTCCTCGTGCTGGTCCACGCGGATGGTCATCACGCGCATCACATCGTCATGCAGCCGGGCCAGTCGCTCCATTTCCTGCACGGCGTCCGAGGGGGCGTCGCTGCGCAGGAAGGCGTAATGGCCCTTGCGGTTCTTGTTGATCTTGTAGGCGAGGGTGCGCACACCCCAGTATTCGTTGTCCACGACCTTGCCGCCATTATCGGCGAGAACGGTCGAGAAATGTTCGATCAGCCCTTCGGCCTGCGTGTTCGACAGGTCCTGACGGGCGATCAGCACATGCTCGTAAAGAGGCATGGCGATCCTTTCGGGTTCGGGCGCACTTCATAGGCGGGCTTCGACCTTCCGCGCCCGCCACGAGAGGTTGCGCGGATTGCATGTCTCGGCGGAAGGATGCGGCCTTATAGCCGGGAATGCTGCGGATGCAAGGCGATTCGGTGCCGCGCGTGTGGGCCAGTCCGCCCCTTGCCGAGCCCGCCGCGCGCCGGCATCGTGGCGGGGACAGCAGACAGGAGGCGGCGGATGGCGCTGGAAGATGCGAAGACCCAGGTCGATCAGGCGTTCACGCGCGACGATGCGCGCGGCCTGTCCTACGAGAATGCCTTTGGCGGCGCGACCAGTTTCCTGCGTCGCCGCTATGCCAAGGATCTGGCGGGCGTCGATCTTGCCGTGACCGGCATCCCCTTCGATCAGGCGGTGACGAATCGTCCCGGCACCCGTTTTGGCCCGCGCGCGATCCGCGAGGCATCGACCCTGCAACCCTATGATCCGCCCTATGGCTGGGGCTATGATCCGCTGAGCCTGCTGAGCGTCGTGGATCACGGTGACATGGCCTTCGATTACGCCAATATCCGCGAGGTGCCGGCCCGGATCGAGGCGCATGTGGGCAAGATCCTGGATGCCGGGGCCGCGCCCGTGACGCTGGGCGGCGATCACTTCATCACCCTGCCGATCCTGCGCGCGGTCGCGGCCCGGCGCGGGCCAGTGGCGCTGATCCAGTTCGACGCCCATTCCGACACCTGGGTCGATGACGATCCGGACCGGATCGACCACGGCACCTTTCTCTACAAGGCAATCCGCGAAGGCGTGGTCGATCCCGCGTCCAGCGTCAGCATCGGCATCCGCACGGAAAATCCCGACACGCTGGGCGTGACCATCCTGGATGCGCCCGGAGTCCATCGCGACGGCATCGACGCCACGCAGATCCGCATCCGCGAGGCGGTAGCAGATCGTCCGGTCTATGTCACCTTCGACATCGATGCGCTGGACCCGGCCTTCGCGCCGGGCACGGGAACCCCGGTCTGGGGCGGGCTGGCCAGTTGGCAGGCGGCGGCGCTGCTGCGCGGCCTGGCGGGTGTGGACCTGATCGGCGGCGACGTGGTCGAAGTCTCACCCCCCTATGACACGACCGGCGCGACGGCGGTGGCCGGCGCCCATGTCGCGATGGAGTTGATCGCGCTTTACGGCTGGACCCGGCGCTGATTGCGTCCCGCGATGGCCGGCGGCCAGCCCACGGACCTGCGGATATTTGAGGACCGAGACAGGACGGGTCGCTTGCCGATACCGTCTGGCTTGGGTAAGCGGTTCGGATGCTTCCCGAAGACCGCCTTGTCCAGATCGTTCAGCGTTTCGAGTTTCTCGAAGCGCGGCTGAACGCGGGGGCCGAGCCTGCCAGGATCGCCGAGATCAGCCGCGAATATGCCGAGCTGAAACCGGTCGTCGACGAGATCGCGGCATGGCGGACGGCGCGCGAGGGCATGGCCGAGGCGCAGGCGATGCTGGCCGATCCCGAAATGCGCGAACTGGCCGAGGACGAAGTGGCCCGACTGCGCGAGGCGCTGCCCGCGCTGGAACAGAAGCTGCGGATCGCGCTGCTGCCGCGAGACGCGGCCGACGCGCGGCCCGCGATCCTCGAAATCCGGCCCGGCACGGGCGGCGACGAGGCCGCGTTGTTCGCGGGCGATCTGCTGGCCATGTATCGCCGCCACGCCGAGGCGCAAGGCTGGGATTTCCAGGTTCTCGAACTGGCCGAAACGGAACTGGGCGGGGTCAAGGAGGCCGTCGCCCGGATCGCCGGCGAAGGCGTGTTCGCCAGGCTCAAATACGAATCCGGCGTTCACCGCGTCCAGCGTGTTCCCGCAACCGAAAGCGGCGGTCGCATCCATACCAGCGCCGCCACCGTGGCCGTCCTGCCCGAAGCCGCCGAGGATGCCGATATCGACATTCCGGCGGGCGATATCCGCATCGACACGATGCGCGCCTCGGGGGCGGGCGGGCAGCATGTCAACACGACCGATTCGGCCGTGCGGATCACCCATCTGCCGACCGGAATCGTCGTCACCAGCAGCGAGAAGTCGCAGCATCAGAACCGCGCCAATGCAATGGCCGTGCTGCGGGCCCGCCTTTATGACATGCAGCGCCAGAAGGCCGATGCCGACCGCGCCGCCGACCGCAAGTCGCAGGTCGGCAGCGGCGATCGAAGCGAGCGTATCCGCACCTACAATTTTCCCCAGGGGCGGATGACCGATCATCGGATCAACCTGACGCTCTATGCACTGGACAGGGTGATGGCCGGTGATCTGGCCGAGATCATCGACGCGCTGACCGCCCATGACCAGGCGGCGCGGCTGGCCGCCGAAGCATGAAACTGTCGCAGGCCCGGCGCGCGGCCGCGGCCGCGCTGCGTGCCGCCGGTATCGAGGGCGGCGCGCGCGATGCCGATCGCATCCTTGCCGCCATCCTGGGATTCGCGCCGCAGCGTTTGCGCCTTGTCGACGACCGCGATCTGAACCCGGTCGAGATCGCGCGTCTTGATCGTGACATCGCCGCCCGCGCCGCGCGGCAACCGGTTGCGCAGATCGTGGGCTTTCGCGACTTCTACGCCCATCGCTTCCGGGTCACCCGCGACACGCTGGACCCACGCCCCGAGACCGAAACCCTGGTTCGGGCGGCGCTGGATCTGCCGTGGCGCAACCTGCTGGACATGGGCACCGGCACCGGCGCGATCCTGATCTCGTTGCTGGCGGCACGGCCCGGCACGGCAGGGACGGGCACCGACATTTCCCAGGCCGCGCTTGACGTGGCGCGGACCAATGCCCAGATGAATGGCGTGCCGGCATCGTTCATGCGGGCCGACTGGTATGACGGCATTGTCGGACGTTTCGACCTGATCGTGTCGAACCCACCCTATCTTGCGCTGCACGAGATGGACGATCTGGCCCCTGATGTCCGGCAGTGGGAGCCGCATTGCGCCCTGACAGATGGCGGCGACGGGCTGGCCGCCTATCGCATCATTGCCGCCGGGGCGGCGGACCGACTGACCGAGGGTGGACATGTTCTGGTCGAAATCGGGCCTGCCCAGGGGCCCGATGTCGCCGGCCTGTTCCGCGAGGCCGGGGCGCAAACCCGCCTGATCCGCGATCTGGATGGGCGGGATCGTGTCGTTCTGGCCGGTTTCCAGCCCTGAAACGGCAGGTTGTCGCGATTTTGCGGGAAATCGGACAAGTTTTCCCTTGTATCGGCCGGTCGCGCATGGTTAGTCGGCATCGTGCCGGGGCCGACAAGCCACCGCACGGGTCAGCCTGACACAGCCGAAACCGACTGGCGCGCGCCGCGTGCCGTCAGGTGCAAGGCCGGGTTGAACGGTATGGCGTCTTTCGCCGCAGATGCCGCCCGCAACGCCGTCCAGACCAAACTGGAACCACTGACAGACAGAGTGATGAGATCATCGAAATCCCGTTCGCGCAACAAGTCGAACCGCCAGCGTTCGCTGGGCAATATCGTAAACCGCGTCTTTGACAGCTCGGGTCCCGAGGGCAAGGTGCGTGGCACGCCCCAGCAGATCATCGAGAAATATCTGACACTGGCGCGCGATGCCCAGCTGTCCAACGACCGCGTGGCCGAGCAGAGCTTTCTGCAACATGCCGAACACTACACGCGGATGCTGGGCGAGGCGCAGCGCGAGATGGCCGAGCGCCAGAATCAGCACCAGCAGAACAATCCGCATCATCAGCAGAACCGCCAGGGCGGCGATGACGAGCAGGGTCGCGATGCGCAGAATCGCGATTCCGGTCGCGGCGAAGTGACGCCGCAGCAGAATGGCCGCGATCATGCCGGCAGGGACCGCGATCAGAATCAGCGCGACGGCCACCCCCCGCGCGATCACGCGCAGTCAGAGAGCGAATCGGTCCCGGATCGGCGCGCCGATGCCCCTGCCACGACCGAAACTTCGGTGGAATCGGTCACGCGTAAATCGCCCGGTCGTAACCGCCGAGCCGCGCCGCCTGAATCCGGCGATGGCCTGCCCGATGCCGTGGGTGCCGGCGAAGACGACAAGACCGGACCGGTCGAGACGCCCGAGGCCGGCGCTGCAAAGCCGGCCCGGTCGCGGGCACCGCGCGGCACCGCCCGCGCACCCGCGACGCGCAGTCGCCGCAAGCCCGCCGCCGAGCCGGACGAAGGCGTCGCGGTTCCCCAGGGCGGCCAGAATGCGGCACCCGAGGAAAACCAGTCCTGATCCACACCCGGAGCCCGTCCGCGCGCGGCGCTGCGGCCCACCGGGGCGGCTGGATCGGCAGGTCGGCGGATCCTCGAGTGTGGCTCGACGGCGCAGCGCCGGCCGTGACCGGATTGCGCGAATAGACCTTGGGTCGACGGCAGGGATGGCTCGATTCTAGCCGCGGGTTTCGGCCAACAGGCGGGCCAGCGCGCAGAAATGGTCGAGGTCGATTTCCTCGGCCCTAGCGGTGGGGGCGATATCCGCCCGTTCCAGCAGCCCTTCGATGGCGGGGTGAAGTCCGCGCAAGGCGGCGCGCAGCATCTTGCGGCGCTGGTTGAAGGCGGCGGCCGTCACCTGCGACAGGATCGCGGGATCGGCCGGGAAGCGCGGCTGCGGCAGCGCGGTCAGCTGGACCACGGCGGAATGAACCTTGGGGGCGGGCACGAAGGCCTCGGGCGGCAGCGTCATCACGATCTGCGCATCGGCCCGCCACTGTGCCAGCAGCGCGAGGCGGCCATAGGCCTTGCTGCCGGGTCGGGCGACGATCCGTTGGGCCACCTCTTTCTGGAACATCAGCGTCAGCGATTGCCAGAAGGGCGGCCATTCGGGCGGGGTCAGCCAGCGGATCAGCAATTCGGTGCCGACGTTATAGGGCAGGTTCGCGGCGATGCGGATCGGCGGTGTCAGAAGCGCCAGCGGGTCGATCTCCAGCGCGTCGCCGTGCAGCACCGTCAGCCGCCCCGGATAGGCCCCGGCGATCTGGGCCAGAGCGGGCAGGGCACGAGCATCCTTTTCGATGGCCAGGACATGACGCGCGCCCTCGGCCAGCAATCCGCGCGTCAGGCCGCCGGGGCCGGGGCCGATTTCCAGCACATCGCATTGGCTGATGTCCCCCGCCTGACGGGCGATCTTCGCGGTCAGATTCAGATCCAGAAGGAAGTTCTGGCCCAACTGCTTCCTGGCCCGCAGATCGTGGCGCGCGATCACCTGCCGCAGGGGCGGCAGATCGTCGATGCCGCTCATGCCGGCGCGGCCGGGGGTTTTGCACCCCCGGACCCCCGCAGGGTATTGGGACAACGAAGAAGCCTCATTCGCGGGCGGCCGCCATGTCGCGGGCCATCTTCAGGGCCGCGATGGTCGAGGCCGGATCGGCGCGGCCGGTGCCGGCGATGTCGAAGGCGGTGCCGTGATCGGGCGAGGTGCGGACGAAGGGCAGGCCCAGTGTGACATTCACGCCGCCCGCGAAATCCAGCGTCTTGATCGGAATCAGCGCCTGATCGTGATAGGCGCAGATCGCCGCGTCCCAGCGGGCGCGGGCCGGAGCGTGGAACATCGTGTCGGCGGGCAGCGGGCCGGTCAGGTCCAGCCCCTCGGCGCGAAGCCGGTCCAGCAGCGGCAGGATGCGCTGACTTTCCTGGCGGCCCATCGCACCGCCCTCGCCGGCATGAGGGTTGAGCCCGGCGACCGCGAGCCGCGGCGCGGGGATGCCGAAATCGCGAATCATCGCGGCGTGGGTGATGCGGATCGCCTGTTCCAGCGCCGCATCGGTCAGCGCCTCGGGCACCTGTTCCAGGGGGATGTGGATCGTCGCGGGCACGACACGGCAGGGCGGCGCCACCGTCGTCGAGGCCAACATCATCGCCACCGGCATGCCGCCCGCCAGATCGGCCAGATATTCGGTATGGCCGGGAAAGGCAAAGCCCGCGCCATCCCTCAGCGCCTGTTTGCTGATCGGCAGGGTGGTGAGCCCCGCCGCCTCGCCGCGCATGACCAGGGCCACGGCCTGCGCGATCACCGCGATCACGCCGGCCGCATTGGCCGGATCGGGGCGGCCGGGTCGGGCGAGGGCGGGGAAATCGTGGCGCAGCACCGGCAGATGGCCATCGGGCACCGTGTCGGAGGGGGCGGCGATCTGGGTCCATGCGGTGCCGTCGGGCAGATGGCGCGGATCGCCCATCCAGGCGAAATCGACGCCTGAAGCCAGAGCCAGCGGCGCCAGTTCCGGGCCGATCCCGGCAGGTTCGCCACAGGTCAGGATGATCCGCCCCGGCATCGTCTCAGGGCCGCCGGATCACCGCATCGGCGCGGAGTTCCGCCAGATAGGCCTCGGCGGCCTCGTTGGCCTTGCGGTTGAAAAGATCCTCGCGCAGGGTTTCGCGGCTGGGCAGGCCGCCGAGGGTCGGGACCGCGTTCTCGACCCCGTCGGCGGGTCGCGCGGTGACCGGCACATCGGGTCCGGTGTCTGCCAGAAGCGCGGGCTGGCGCGAACACAGCATGACCAGATCGGCCGCGCCGCCGTAGCTCACCACCGCTGCCTCGTCCGGGTCGAGAGAGGCGAGCCGCGTCGCGATCAGCGTGGGAATCCGGTTCTGCGAAGCGGTCTGCCTGGCAATTTGCGCACCGGCCTGCGGCCCCGCCTGGACGTAGAGATCGTCGCAGGACCGGGTCCGGGCCGCCAGCGTCGCCGCCTCGCTGGCCGAATTCATCCGCAGCGTCATGTAGTTCAACACCTGTTCACGCGCGCCGGGGCGCAGCGTGCCCTGCGTGTCGCGCAGCAGGAACAGCACCACGGCGCCCTGCACCGTCAGCGGCCGGCTGACCTGTCCCGGTTGCAGCGCGGTCACGATCGGGCGCAGGCTGGGTGGCAGATTGTCCAGCGCGACCCAGTTCAGGCGTCCGCCCTGCGCCGCCGATCCGGCAGCCGAATATTGCCGCGCGGCGGCGGCGAACTGCGCTTCGGACGGGTTCGAGCCGGCGATCTGGCTGGCCCGCGCCATCGCCTGCTGTTCCTGGCCCGGGGGCGCCGGGATGACCAGTTCCGACAGCAGCACACGATTGACGACCGGCGTTTCGACCACGCGCTTCAGTTCCTGATCCAGTTCGGCGTCGCTGACCTTGATCCGGGGCAGCAGACGCTGGCGGATGACCGCCCGCCAGGCGACGCCCGCCTTGACGAAATCGCGATAGGCCTGCTGCTCGACTCCGGCGCGTTCCAGCGCCACGGTGAATTCGGCGGCGCTGAGACCGGCGCGGCTGGCGAATTCCTCGAGCCCGTTCTGCAGGCCTTCCTCGGTCACCTCGATGCCCAGTTGCTGGGCCGCATACATCCGCAGCCGGTCCTGGACCAGCGCGTCCTCGGCCGCTTTGGCATCGACGGCCGGCGCGCCCAGGATCTGCATGAAACGCTGGCGCTGGCCGACTTCGTAGCGGGTTACGGCCTTGTTGTTGACGTAGATCACCGGCTCGAACGGATTTTGCGCGGCCGCGGGCGCCGCTGCGCCGAAAGCCATCACCGCCGCGATGGCCAGGCCGGAAAGGATGTGCCGCATCTGCTGCCCCCAAATCTGTCTTTGGCGCGACACTAGCGCATGCATGTGCGTCGCGCCACCGTGCCCGACGCGTCATCGCTGCGTCCGAACCCGCCCAGCCGCACCGACAGGTCGAAGCTGGTTTCGGGGCGCACGCTGTCCGAGGCGGTGAAGCGCCGCGAGACACCCATTTCCATCGTCAGGCACTCGTTGCGATAGGCCAGATCCAGCGACGCGCTTTGCGCCCGGTCGGCCACGAAGTCGTAGCGGGTTTCCGCGTTGGCCCACCAGCCGCGCCTGACCTGCCAGCCGACATTGCCCGTCAATTCGCTGATATCGCTGTCCCGGCCCTCGGCGGCGTCGCTGTCGATCCACAGATGTCCGGCCGAAACCTGCAAATCCGGCCGCAGCAGGCCAAGCCGCAATTCGTTGCGCGAAATGTTGAAATCGTCGTCGAACAGGGCCCGGTTGGCGATCGCCAGCCCGTTGCCGCTGTCGTAATTCGCGGCCAGCAACCAGTCCGACCGCCGCCCGGCCAGCGGCGAATCGGGCGCGAAGGCCCGATCGGGACGGTTGCGCAGCACGCGGCCGGCGGTCAGGCCCAGCGACCAGCCGGTCGGATCGATCCGGGTCCAGCTGAGTCCCAGATTGGCCCTGAGTCCTGTCTCGCGGGCATCATAACCGGGAAAGCGGTTGTCCGAGAAAAGGTTGCCTTCGTCGAACTCGATCAGGCGACTGTCTTCGTTCGGGATCTCCTTGTCGCTGCCGGGCGGGCTCCACAGCAATTGGGCGACAGGTTCGACCAGATGGGTCGCGCCGCCGCTGCCGCCGATCAGCGGCCAGCGCAGTTCGACGCCGATCCGGGGGTCGACGCGGGTCTCGACATCGTCATATCGGCTGTCCTGCGCGATCCGGTAGAGATCGGCGTCCAGCCCCGCGATGGCCGCGCCGACAAGACCGCCCGGCAGGATTTCCTGCCGCCGCCAATCCAGCCCGACCGAGCCGCGCGCCACGTCCCGCCCGACCTGATCGGCATCCGACGGCCGACGATGGGCATGGGCGGACCATTCCATCAGTCCCTGGCCACCGATCAGATCCGGGACGAAGCGGCGCTGCCAGATCACATCGGCGACCTGCGCGGGCGAGGTGGCGTTGTTTTCATCGTCGCGCAGTGATTCGTAGTTCCCGACGCGGCCGAAGAACAGCTTTTCGCGGGTGATCCGCTCCAGCGAGATGCCGCTCCACAGCCGGTCGGCATCGGTAATGCCGTAATCCAGCAGATAGCCGCGATCGGAGGCCGCCTGGACCTGGATGCCCAGCCGGTAGCCGCGCGGCAGATCGAAGGCTGCATTGCCGAAAACATAGCCGCGCGTCTTGCCCGGCATGATGTCGTCTCGGCTGATCGCGCCGTTCCATTCGGTTACGCCACGTGCGAATGCCTGACGATAGCGCAATTCCAGCGTCCGCGTGCGATTGGCCGAAACATAGGGCGTGATGGTCAGATCCGCCTGATCGCCGAGGGTCTGGAAATAGGGGATTTTCACCCCGAAACCCAGATTCGAGGTCGTGCGGATTTCGGGCCGTAGAAAGCCCGATTTCCGATCGACCGTCGGGTCAGGCGCTGTGATCGTGAAAGGCGTTGCGGCAATGGGGATGCCGAAGGCGCGAAGCTGCGGGTTCTCGAAGGTGATCAGCCTGGTCTGGGCGTCATGCGTGATCGAACGGGCGCGGATTTCCCACAACGGGGTGGGATTCTGGGGGCTGACCAGACAGGCCGAGGCGACAACGCGGTCCAGCCTGGTGAATCGCCCCTCGCCGCTGCGGGTGGCCTGGCGTGCCGCCAGTTGCAATTCGCGGGCGATGATCAGCCGCGCGCCGCGGATGATCCCGTCCTGCAACTTGCGGTCAAGCTGCGCGGAATCGGCGATCACGATCGCGTCACGCCCGGGATCGGTGACGCCCGGGCGCGACAGGTGGATCGGGCCCTCGATGGTCAGATCGCCGCTGTCGCCGTTCACGATGATGCGCGAGGCAACGAGGCGCGCATCCTGATACCAGACCACCACGCCACCCGACGCGATCAGGGTATTGTCGGCCTGCAGGATCATCCTGTCGGCCAGCACCGTCGCCGCGTCTGCCGTGGCGCTGCTGGGTGTGAACGGCTGACCAAGGGAATCGCCGGTCGTATCGGGGGCCACCGATTGCAGCGGCGGCTGTTCGGGGGTGCGATCGCCAAGCACCATCCGATCGCTCAGCGGCGTGGCCAGGGGCGCAAGGGCGGGTTGCTGCGCGCTTAGCGTCGACAGCGGCGCGCCGCCCGCGCCCGAAACCTCGCCCGCGCCGCCGGTCGTCATCTGGGCCCAAATCGCGCCCGGCAGCAATGCAGCCGCGATCCCGGCCGTGATCGAAAGTCCTTTTCCGCGTGCGCCGATCATCCATCCTCCCGCGCCAGGATCACGCCCAGGGCCAGCAGCGCACCGACCAGCGGCGGCGCCCAGCCCGCCATGATCGGCGGCACCTGTCCGTTGTCACCCAGAATCTGCGCCAGATTGCGCAGAAAGAACAGCCCGATCCCGGCCCCGAAGGCGATCAGCACCGCAACGCCCGTATTGCGCCCGCGAACGTGGCGCATGGTAAAGGCGGCCGCGATCAGCACCATCGCCGCCATCACGAAGGGGCGGGCCAGTTCCATCTGGAACCAGACCTTGTGTCGCGCGGCCGAGAATCCGGCCCGCTCCAGCCCGGCGATGAAGCCCGGCAATTGCCAGACCGGAACCGCCTCGGGGCGGCCGAACCCGTCGCGAATCCGCTGCGCGGTCAGGTCCGAGGCCAGAGACAGGGTTTCGTCCGTTCGGGCCGAAGCCTCGGGGTTGGGCTGGTCCAGCGGATAATCTCGCGCGTCGCGCAAACGCCATTCGCCCGGCACCAGCTGCGCCTCGGCCGCCTCGATCCGCCGGTCCGGGCCGCTGCCCGCGCCGAAGACGAGGAAGGTGGCATCGTAGAGCGTGGTCGCATCGGGACTGGCGCGTCTGGCGCGGATGACGATCTGCCCGGCCTCCTTGCCGTCGCTGATCAGCGCCTGCCGCAGCCAGACTGCGCTGTCGCCCAGTGAAACCGTCTGACTGCCGTCGCGCTCGATCTCGGCCACGGCCCGGTCGAATCTGGCCCCGGTCGCCGCAACCATGGGGTTCAGCAGGCCCACCGCCAGCGCGCCGACCAGCCCGGCCGTCACTGCAGGCGCGGTCACGACCTTGATCCCGGACCTTCCCGAAGCCCGGATCGCGACCATCTCCGATGACCGCGCAAGCCCCAGAAACAGCGCGATCCCGGCCAGAACCGTGATCAGCGGCAGGATCGAATAGAAGGACGAGGCAATGTTCAGCGCCGCCAGCCGGAAGGCTCCGCCCAGCCCGATATCGCGCCCGGAAAAGCGGCGGATCATCTCGATCATGTCGATCAGCAGCAGGATCAGCAGGAACGCACCCGCGATCAGCAGAAGCCCGCGCAGAAAACGCCGGGCGACATAGCGCGCAAGGATCATGGCGCCGCCCCCGCCGCGCGTGCGGGCCCACGTAATCGCCGGGGTCGCGCCGCCAGCCACAACAGCGCGACCGAGATCGCCGCCCCGGCCAGGGCGGGCACATACAGAACCGGCCAGAGCCGCGGGTCGCGCCCGGCCTGATCGGCCGCGGCATTGCCCAGGAACTGAACCGCGATCAGGCACAGGATCGCCCAGAAGACCTGCCGCCAGACCCCGAATCGCGAATATCCGCCGATCAGCAGCGTGGCAAAGCCGATCATCGCCGCGACCGGCGACAGCAACGGCTTGGCGATCCGTTCATGCGCCTCGCGCAGCGATTCGGCGGCGCTGGCCCCGGTCGCCTGCAACAGCGCCGCATCGGGGTTCAGCAGCCGCCAGGTGCCGTAGTCGCGCAGATCGCGACCGCTGCGGGCGCGGTTCTGGAAAAGGCTGCCGATGTCATAGCGAAATTCGTCAAAGCGCGTCAGCGACAGCCGCCGGTTCTGGTCCCGGACCTGCAGGTTCTGGACCATGCCCGACAGCAGCACCAGCACAGGCCCGGTCGTGGCCCTGACGACCAGCGCCTCCTCCGAGGTATAGATCTTCTGGTCGGCGGGATCGCGCGCATCCTCGATGAACAGGTCCAGCAGGCGGCCGTCGCTGGCAATGTCGCGGATGAACAGCGTCACCCCGTCGGCCGGATACTGAAAGATCCCCGGACGCAGGAATTGGCCGGTGACATTCTCGGCCAGTTCGGCCTGCCGCTCGGCCAGCCGCGCCCGCGCCGCGGGCACGAGACCATGAACCAGCACCGCCACCATCAGGCCGACGAAGACGCCGAAGATCAGGACCGGACGCGCCAGCCGCCAGGGCGACAGGCCCGCCGCCTGCATCGCCACCATCTCGGACTCGCCCGACATGCGGTTGGTGCCATAGGCCGCCGCCGCGAAAGCCGCCACCGGCAGCACGATCGAGATGACCAGAGGCAGGGTCAGCGCGGTGAATTCCAGCACGACAAGGGCGGTCTGGCCATCGTTCAGAAGCTGATCGAACAGGTTGACCGCGCGATTGACCCAATAGACCGAAACCAGCACCAGGGCGAAAAAGCCGAACAGCGTCAGCAACTGGCTGAGGATATAGCGGTCGATCCGGGGCATCGGGGCGGGCGGGCTTTCGGCTGCGGTGTCGGGCCCTGCTTACCGGCTGGCGCGGCTCTGGCCAAGAGCCGGAAGCAGGACTAGGGTCCGATGCGAACAGATCGCCAGGAGGCCCGCATGACCCAGCCCGTCGAAATCGCCTTTACCGAAACCGCGCCCGGCACGCTGGCCACGCATGAGGGCCGGGTTGCGCTGATCGTCGCGCCCGGCGGGAATCTGCCAAGGGGCCTGCCGCGGTCGGCGCGGGCCGCCGCGCGGCGGGCGCTGGATTCTAAGGCCGGCAAGGCGCTGAAGCCGGGCGGGGCGCTGGAACTGGCCTTCCCCGCGGGCATGGCCGCCGAGGCGCTGCAACTGGTTTCGCTGCCGGCCCGCGCCTCGGCCGCCGAAGCCCGAAGGGCCGGCGCCGCCATCGGTGCGAAACTGGGCCGGACCCATACCCTGGTCCTGGCGGGGGCGCACAGGCAGGCCGCCGAGATCGCCCTGGGCCTGGCACTGCGCGGCTATGACTTTTCGGTCTACCGGACCGGTTCCGAAAGCGGCGATTCCGCTGCCGCCGAGAACAGCGAGACGCCGCCGCAAAGCCTGTCTCGTCAGGGTGCGGCCGGCGATGCGCGGCTGTCGGATGCCCAGACGCCGGGAGAGGCGACCGGCGACGACGGCGAGACGCCCGTTTCGGCCAAGGCCCGCGTGACCTTCATGGCCAAGAACCCCGAGGCGCTGGCCAAGTCGGCGAAGGACGGCGCCGCCGTGGCCGAGGGTGTGTTCTTCACCCGCGATCTGGTCAGCGAACCGGCCAACGTTCTGACCACCACGGATTTCGCCGACCGCCTCAAGGCGATGGAAGAGATCGGCCTCGACGTCGAAGTGCTGGACGAGGACAAGCTGGCCGAACTTGGGATGCGCGCGCTGCTGGCGGTGGGGCAGGGAAGCGCCTCGCCCTCGCAGGTGGTGGTTCTTCGCTGGAATGGCGGCGACAGGGATGCGGCGCCGCTGGCCCTGTGCGGCAAGGGCGTGGTGTTCGATTCCGGCGGCATCTCGATCAAGCCGTCGGCCGGCATGGAAGAGATGACCATGGACATGGGCGGCGCGGGGGTCGTGGCGGGCGTGATGCGCACGCTGGCCCTGCGCCGGGCCAGGGCCAATGTCGTCGGCCTCGTCGGTCTGGTCGAGAACATGCCCGACGGCGCGGCCCAGCGACCGGGCGACATCATCCGTTCGATGAAGGGCGATACGATCGAGGTCGTCAACACCGACGCCGAGGGCCGTCTGGTTCTGGCCGACGTCCTTTGGTATGCGCAGACCCGGTTCCAGCCCGCCGCCATCGTCGATCTGGCGACGCTGACCGGCGCGGTGATCATCGCGCTTGGCCATGACAATGCGGGCGTGTTCAGCAACGACGACGATCTGGCCGGCAACATTCTGGCTGCCGCGCGGGCCGAGGGCGAGGGCGCGTGGCGCCTGCCGCTGGGCAAGTCCTATGACGATCTGATCAAGTCGCGTCTGGCCGACATGAAGAATACGGGCGGCCGCGCGGCGGGCTCGATCACGGCGGCGCAGTTCCTGCAACGCTTCGTGCGCAAGGGCCAGCCCTGGGCGCATATCGACATCGCCGGCGTCGCCCTGCCGCCCTCGGCCACCGATCTGGCACCGAAAGGGGCGACCGGCTGGGGGGTGATGACGCTGGACCGGCTGATCCGCGACCGCTTCGAGGCCGAATGAGACGCGCGAGGCTGGCAGCCCGGACATGCGCCGCCGACAAGGAACCGGGCCTTCGCGCCGGCGCCCGACCCGGCGGCGTGCGCCGATCCGACAGCGGATGGTACCCGGTATCCTGAGCGATGGGAAACGCGCTGTTCTATCATCTCACCCGCTCGCCCGCCGAATCGCTGCTGCCGGTTCTCATCGGCAAGTCGCTGGCGGCGGGCTGGCGCGTGGAATTGCGCGGCACCGACCCCGAGCGCATGGACCAGCTGGACCGCCATCTGTGGCAGGGCGACGGTTTTCTGCCCCACGGTCTTGCCGGAGGCCCCCATGATGCACGCCAGCCGGTTCTGCTGACCGTCGCGGGACAGCCCGCCACCAACCGAAGCTCGTGCCTGATGGCGCTGGAGGGGGTCGAGGTCGCGGTGCAGGAGGTCCAGACATTGCAACGCGCCTGCATCATCTTCGATGGCGGGGACGCCGTCGCCACGACCCGCGCTCGCGACCAGTGGAAGGCGCTGACCGGCGCCGGCGTGACCGCCGAATACTGGTCCGAGGAAAGCGGCCGCTGGGAACGCAAACGCTGACCCGCGGATCCGCGCGGCGTGATTCGCGGCGGCGATCATCCGATGCCGGGGTGCCGTCCCTTGCTATGCCGGCCTCGGCGTCAGGCCGCCCTCATGGATCAGGAAATCGGCGATGGCATCGGCGCCCTCGGCCCGGCGCAGCGAAGCCATGATCACCGGACGGCAAGCACGCGATTGCCGCGCATCGCGTTCAAGCAGGGCAATATCGACGCCGACATGGGGCGCCAGGTCGATCTTGTTGACCACCAGCAGATCCGATCGCGCCAGGCCCGGGCCGCGCTTGCGCGGAATGTCCTGCCCGGCGGCGGTGTCGATGACATAGATCGTCAGATCCGCCAGTTCCGGGCTGAAGGTCGCCGCCAGATTGTCGCCGCCGGATTCGATCAGCACCAGATCCAGATCGGGAAAGGCCGCGTTCAGATCGGCGATGGCGGCCAGGTTGATGCTGGCATCCTCGCGGATCGCGGTATGCGGGCAGCCGCCGGTCTCGACGCCCCGGATCCGTTCCGCCGGCAGCACCTGCGCGCGCATCAGCGCCTCGGCATCCTCGCGCGTATAGATGTCGTTGGTGATGACCGCCATCGACAGGCGTTGCGCCAGCGCGCGGGCGAGCTGTTCGGTCAGGGTGGTCTTTCCCGCGCCGACGGGGCCGCCGATGCCGACGCGAAGGGGGCCATGATGGGTCATGATCGGAAAATCCTCGTCTGCATGGTCTCGTGCCGCATGGCGGCGATATCGGCGCCCCATGTCGCGCTGTGAAGCTCGGTTTCGCCGGCCGTCGATGCGCGATGCGCCGCGCGCAGGATCGCCGGCTGCAGCGCGGCCAGCATCGCCTGGCCCTCGACCGGGCCCAGCGGCATGAACCGAACCGCCGTGCTGATCAGCGCCGCCGCCTGCGCCTGAAGGTAGGCCGCGATGCTTTCCGTGTCCGGCAGCGGCATGTCGGCGCAGGCGCGTCCGAAGGCCACGGGCAGGGCGGCGGCGGGCAGCGCCTGGCCCAGGGCCGAGGCGTTGGCGGAAAACGCCGTGCCCTGTTCTACCGTCTCGGCCAACCGCTGCGCGCTTGGGCAGGTCGCGCGCGCCAGATCGTCAAGCGCGTCGTGGTCGGCATCCGCGCGCAGCGACAGCGCGACCAGAACCGCATCCGTCCAACCTGCCCCGTGTTCCAGCCAGTCGCCCAGCCATCCGGGCAGCGTGGCGCGCGTCGCCGCGCCCTGATCAATCGCCCATTCCAGTCCCTGCGACCAGGCGAAGCCGCCCACCGGAAAGGCGGGCGACAGGTATTGGGCCAGACGCAGCCGGGCTGCTTCAGGCGTGGTGATGATCATGATCGTGCTGGTCGTTATGGTGGTGGTGGCCGGGGCCTGCGGCGTGGCCGTGATCATGGCCGAAGGTGCGGCCATGGCCATAGGCGCCGCCTTCGGGGCTGAAGGCCAGACAGGCTTTCTCGATCTTCGCGCCAAGCTGGCGCAGCATCGCCTCCAGCACGTGATCCTGGCGGATGACCAGCCGATCGGGCTGGATTTGGCAGGGGGTGTGGCGGTTGCCGATATGCCAGGCCAGGCGTGGCAGGTCGCCCCGGATCAACAGCACCGGCTCTGGCGCGGCGCGCACGAGGATGCGGCGCCCGTCGGACAGATCGAACGCATCCCGATCATCGAGGCTGGTCACCTCGGCCAGATCGACCATGAAATCGCCCGCATCGCAGACCAGCCGCCTGCGACGCAAAAGCCGGCCTTCGTAATCCAGTTCCACCTGCCCGGCAAAGGGACCCTCGGCTTGGCGGATGATCTTGTGGGCATGGGTCATGGCGGCCTCAGAACAGGAAATAGCGCTGCGCCAGCGGCAGATCGGTGGCCGGTTCGCAGGTCAGAAGCTGGCCATCGGCGCGGACCTCGTAGGTTTCGGGATCGACCTCGATGGCGGGCAGGGCGTCGTTCAGCGCCATATCGGCCTTGCCGATGCCACGGGTTTCCGCGACCGCGATCAGGGTCTTGGACAGGCCCTCGCCCGCGCCGTCCTCCAGCCCGGCCCGGCTGACAAACAGCGCCGAGGCGCGGCCGGAATGGCCCCACATCGGCTGCGAATAGACCGGCTGGACCGGGATCGAGCCGTTCGGATCGCCCATCTGCGCCACGCAGATCTGGCCGCCGACCAGCACCATTTCCGGCTTGGCGCCGAAGAAGGCGGGCGACCACAGGACCAGATCGGCGCGCTTGCCCGGCGCGATGCTGCCGATATGGGCCGAGACTCCATGGGCCACCGCCGGATTGATCGTGTATTTGGCGATATAGCGGCGGGCGCGCAGATTGTCGTTCTGGCCCGTCTCGCCCTCCAGCCGGCCGCGCTGGACCCGCATCTTGTGGGCGGTCTGCCAGGTGCGGATGATGACCTCGCCGATCCGGCCCATCGCCTGACTGTCGGACGAAATCACGCTGAACGCGCCCAGATCGTGCAGGATATCCTCGGCCGCGATGGTTTCCCGGCGGATGCGCGATTCGGCGAAGGCCACGTCCTCGGGCACCCGGCGGTCGAGATGATGGCAGACCATCAGCATGTCGAGATGTTCCTCGATCGTGTTGCCGGTATAGGGCCGCGTCGGGTTGGTGGACGAGGGCAGGACATTGGTCATTCCGACCATGCGGATGATGTCGGGGGCGTGGCCGCCGCCCGCGCCTTCGGTGTGATAGGCATGGATGGTGCGCCCGGCGATGGCGGCCATCGTGTCCTCGACGAAGCCGGATTCGTTCAGCGTGTCGGTGTGGATCATCACCTGCACATCCATCCGGTCGGCGACCGACAGGCAATTGTCGATGGCGGCCGGGGTGGTGCCCCAATCCTCGTGCAGCTTCAGCGCGCAGGCCCCGGCGCGGACCTGTTCTTCCAGCGGTGCGGACAGGCTGGCATTGCCCTTGCCCGCAATGCCGATATTGACCGGCAGATCGGACACGGCCTCCAGCATCCGGGCGATGTGCCACGGTCCGGGCGTGCAGGTGGTGGCCAGCGTGCCATGCGCCGGTCCGGTGCCGCCGCCCAGCAACGTGGTGATCCCGGAATGCAGGGCGTGATCGACCTGTTGCGGACAGATATAATGGATGTGGCAGTCGAAACCGCCGGGCGTCACGATCTTGCCCTCGCCCGCGATGATCTCGGTTCCGGGTCCGATGATGATGGTCACGCCGGGCTGGGTGTCGGGGTTGCCCGCCTTGCCGATGGCGGCGATGCGGCCGTCCTTCAGCCCGACATCGGCCTTGACGATACCCTGATGGTCGAAGACCACGACGCCGGTGATGACGGTATCGACCGCGCCGCCCGCGCGGGTGATCTGGCTTTGCCCCATGCCGTCGCGGACGACCTTGCCGCCGCCGAATTTCACCTCTTCTCCGGGGATGGTCAGGTCGCGCTCGACCTCGATCAGCAGCTGGGTATCGGCCAGGCGGATGCGGTCGCCGGTGGTCGGGCCATACATCGCCGCGTAGTCGGCGCGGGACAGGGTCTGCGCCATGCTACAGTGCCCCCATGATGTCCTGGCGGAAGCCCTGCACCACGCGCTTGCCGGCATAGGGGATCAGGCTGACCTCGCGCGACTGGCCGGGTTCGAACCGGATGGCGGTTCCGGCCGGGATTGCAAGGCGCATCCCGCGTGCCGCCCGACGGTCGAAATCCAGCGCCGGGTTTGTCTCGGCAAAGTGGTAGTGGCTGCCGACCTGGATCGGGCGATCGCCGGTATTGGCGACCATGATCGCCACCGGATCGCGGCCCTCGTTCAACACGATCTCGCCCGCTGCGACGAGGATTTCGCCCGGCACCATCATCCTAAACTCCGAAAGCCAGCATCAGGCCGGCCACGGCCGTTCCGCCGCCCAGACCGCGCAGCAACGCGCCTGTCCGGATCAGCCTGCCCGCCTGAATACCCGCCAGGTGCAGCGCCGATGTCATCAGCGCGAAACCGGCCGCATAGGCGATCAGGCCCTCGGCCGGCGCCTCGGCGCCATGCGCCCAGCCATGGGTGAAGCCGAACAGCGCAGCGCCCGGCAGCAGAACCGCCAGCGGCGGCCTTGCAGCCATCGCCACGAGCGCGACCAGAACCACGACCGAGGCAAGGATCATCGGCTCGACCCCCGGAAAGCCGAAGCCGGCATGGCCCGCCACGCCGCCTGCGACCATCGCGCCGACGAAGCTCAGCGGCAGCGCCAGCAGGGCGCGACCCCCGATCTGGGCGGCCAGCAGGCCGACGGCGATCATTGCCAGCATGTGATCGGCGCCGCTGACCGGGTGGATCAATCCGCCAAGGAACCGACCCTGATCGCCGCCGCCATGGGCAAGGGCGGTCCGCGGCACGAGCAGCGTCGCGGCAATGATGAGAAATCGTGTCATGTCAGACCTCCTGCCGGATCGGATGGTGGACGGTGACCAGCTTGGTGCCGTCGGGAAACGTCGCCTCGACCTGCACCGTTTCGATCATCTCGGGCACGCCGGCCATGCATTGTCCGGCGGTGATGACATGGGCCCCGGCCTGCATCAGATCGGCGACACTGCGGCCGTCGCGGGCGCCTTCGACCACGAAATCCGTGATCAGCGCGATGGCTTCGGGATGGTTCAGCCTGACGCCCCGGGCCAGGCGGTTGCGGGCGACCATGGCGGCCATCGAGATCAGCAGCTTGTCGCGTTCGCGCGGAGTCAGGTTCATCTCAGATCTGCCAGGTGCGAGGAAGCGGAGCGGGACGAAGGACGGCCAGAAGCCGGATGATCTGCCGCCGCAGGGGCCAGCCATCGGCGGCCAGCAGCCGCAGGACCAGCCGGCCGGGCGGCGCGCTGGCCGCCGCCGTGACGCCGGGTTCGTCCAGAACCGCGCGGGCAGAATGCAGCAGATCCGGCGCGTGATCCGCCACGATCGCCAGCGAGGCCATCGCGCGGGCGCCATCCAGCATTGCCGCATGGTCACGTCGCGTCAGCGCCGCATCATCCAGCGCCAGCGTGTCGTGATGCAGCAGACGGCCCTGCCGGCGAACGATCCGACGGTCGCGCAGATGCAGGCGGCGCAGCGTCTCGCCCATCGCCAGCCGGCCCAGAATGACCGTTTCCAGCAACATGCAGCCCGCGCCCGGCGCCAGATCGACTTGGGTCACGCGGTTCAGCCGGGCGCCGTCGAACAGGATCGTCTCTTGCGGCAGCCAGTCCAGCCAGCCGCCTTCGCCGACGCTCAGCGCGACACGCGCCTCTGCCGGCGGGCCCTCGGCGCGATAGGCGCGCTCGGCCGTCTGGGTGGTCGCCAAGGCCCTGCTGCCGGGCCGCAGATCCACCGCGAAGGACAGATCGTCCCCCGAGGCAAGTCCGCCCGAGGTGTTCAGAAAGACGATCTCGGGCAGGCCGGCGGTCACACGCGGCAGGATCGCCCTGGCCGAGCCCGATTGCGCCAGATCCAGCAGCCCCGTCGCCGCCATCGCGACGCGGGCGCGGCCGCGGCTGCGCTGCATGGGAAAAACCTGGTGGCCTGCATCGAACATGATCGGAAAGGGCGCCGCCTCGTGCACAAGGTCAATGCGCGACTTCGGGCCTCTGCCCCTCTGAAAGGCAAAATCCCGTTCGCTGCATCCGTCTGCGGCGATGTGCCCGGGAATTGGGCAGCGTTGCGTCAGCCAGACACCGCGCGCAGCAGGCGCTTGCGGGACGGGGGGATCGCCGCGACCTCGACGCCGGTAAAGACGTGCATGGTCTGCATCGCCGGATCGACGACCGCATGATCGCTGACCCAGCCTCCCATCGCCAGATAGCTGCGCAGCAAGGGTGGCATCGCCGCCATCGCGCGGCGCGGATCGGGCTTGCGCAGGCGCAGGGCGCGGGCGAAACGGAACACCTTGGGTGCCTTGACGCGCGGCAGCCAGCGGCGCGGGGCAAGGTGGCGCTCCTTCAGCATCGCGAAGGCTTCGGCGTGGTCGTCGGGTTCGGTCCCTGTGAAGCTGGAACAGCCGAACAGCATCTGGGTGCCGGTCTCGTCCACATGACGGGTGATCGCGGCCCAGGCGGTGCGGATGATGTCGGGATCTCGCGTCTGCGGATCAACGCAGAAGCGGCCCAGTTCGATCATCGGGCCGTCAAAGCGTTCCAGCGCCCCGAGATTGTAGAATTGCGCGGAATAGGAACGCCCGATCCGGGATCCGTCCGAGAGCGGCAGAAAGCGGAAGCAGCAGACGAGCCGGTGATCACGGATATCCTCGATCAGCACATGACGGTAGCGGGCGTCCAGATCGTCGGCATCCCTTTCGCTGCTTGCCGAAGCGCCGTTTCGCGACAGAAAGCATATCCAGCGCAGCCGCTGCGCCGCGTGCAGATCGGCCTGCGTTTCGGCCATTCTGGCCAGATAGCGTCCCTTGGCGAAAGGCTGCATCCTGCGCTTGTCCCGTCTGTCGCGCCACTGGGTCTAGCCCAATCATGTGTCGGTTTGGCGAAAGCGCAATATCGAAGCGGTGATTTTCCGGCGCTGCGCGGTCTATTCCGGGGAACCGCCGCCGCCGCGCCTGTCGTGCGGGCTGTCGCCCAGCACGTCCTCGACATAGAGCCGCTGGATCAGGATGATCGAGACCAGCAGCAGCGGCGTTGCCAGAACGACACCGAACAGGCCGAACATGCTGCCGAAGGCCACGATGGCCAGAACCGTCAGGACCGGCGGCAGATGGGCGGCGTATTTCTGGATCATCGGCATCAGGATATTGCCCTCGATCTGCTGGATCACCAGGAACAGCAATGCCACGTAGAGGGCCTGATCGACGCCCTGCGTCAGCGCGAACATCACCGCCGGAACGCCTGACAGGAACGGGCCGACCACCGGAATGATATTGGTCAAACCGGCGATCAGACCCAGCAACAGCGCCAGCGGAACACCCAGCAGCCACAGCCCGGTCCCGGTCAGCAGCGCCACCACCAGCATGTCCAGCGCCTGTCCGCCCATCCAGCGCCCCAGCGAACGGCCGCATTCGTCAAGCACGCTGCCCGCCCGTTCGCGGTAGCCAAGCGGGACCAGCCGCAAGAAACCGCTGCGATAGCTGGGTGCGTCAAGACCCAGAAAGATCGCCATGATCAGGATCAGGACAAGATTGGCCAGCCCGCCGAAGATGGTGGTGACGGTGCCCTTCACATAGCCGAAGATCGACGGGATGCTGCCCGTGGCCCCGCCGCCGCCGTCCATGCCGTCGCCGATGCGGCGTTCGACGAACTGGGCGATGCTGCTCTGGTCCAGCCAGTCGCTGATCTGCTGCCAGGCATCGGGCAGGCTGCTCAGCAACTGGCTGAATTGCTTCGAGACGGCCGGACCCACGGCGCTGAACAACGCGGCGAACAGGGCCACGAAGGCCGTGGCCGTCAGCAGGACACCGGGCTTGAAGCCCAGGCCCAGGCTGCGGTGCAGCACCGCCGCGCCTGCGCGCAGCGCGATCGCGACCAGAATCGCGGCAAACCCCATCAGCAGCACGCTGGACCAGGTCCAGGCCGCCAGCAGCAGCAGCACGAGGGCCAGGACCGCGACGATGGTGGCGAAGGGAACGTCGTGGCGCCTCGACAGGCTTGGCTTGTGGTGGGGATCCTGTCTGTCGCGCGGCTCTGTGCTCATGCCGGGTTCCTTCGGTGGCGTGACGATCTGGGCCAAGGACTAGCATGTTTTGGCGCACCCGACAGTGCCGGATCCGCCGCCGCGCCGTCATGGCCGCTGGTCCTTGCCGGGCGCGGGCAAGCCTGCTAACCGGACGCGGATTCATTGCCGCGGGCCCCAGCCGCCTGCCATCAGACAAGGTAGAACAGACATGGCCATCGAACGCACCCTTTCGATCATCAAGCCCGACGCGACCCGGCGCAACCTGACCGGCAAGATCAACGCCAGGTTCGAGGAGGCCGGCCTGCGCATCATCGCGCAAAAGCGCATCAAGCTGTCGCCCGAACAGGCCGGCAAGTTCTACGAGGTCCACAAGGATCGCCCCTTCTATGGTGAACTGGTCGAGTTCATGGCCTCCGAGCCGGTGGTCGTGCAGGTCCTGGAAGGCGAAGACGCCATCGCGAAGAACCGCGACGTGATGGGTGCCACCAACCCGGCCAACGCAGAAGAAGGCACGATCCGCAAGGAATTCGCCCTGTCGGTCGGCGAGAATTCGGTCCACGGCTCGGACGCGCCGGAAACCGCGAGGGAAGAGATCGCCTTCTTCTTCTCGGGGTTGGAACTGGTCGGCTGAACAGCCGGACGTTCAACACTCTCGGGAAAGGGGCCTTCGCGGCCCCTTTTTCCCTTTCGGGAACCAGCCGCCGGGCCGATCATTCCGCGACGCGGCACCCGCGGCCCGGCGCCGCCCCTGTCCCGGGGCTGCTGGCGCGAGTTGCGGCTGCCGCCGCCGCAGGCTAAGTCTCTTTCGGGGATTGTCAGATCAGGGGGCCGCGATGCGCGCATTCGTTTTTCCGGGCCAGGGGGCGCAGACCATCGGGATGGGGCGCGAGTTGGCCGAAACCTATCCGGCCGCGCGCGATGTCTTCGATCAGGTGGACGAGGCATTGGGCGAGAAGCTGTCGGACCTGATCTGGAACGGCGATATCGAGACCCTGACCCTGACCCAGAATGCCCAGCCCGCGCTGATGGCGACCTCGATGGCGGCCTTCCGGGCGCTGGAGGCCGAGGGGATCAACATCCAGGACGCGAATTTTGTGGCCGGTCACTCGCTGGGCGAATATTCGGCGCTTTGCGCGGCGGGCTCGCTGACGCTGGAGGATACCGCGCGCCTGCTGCGCCTGCGCGGACAGGCGATGCAGGAGGCGGTTCCCGTGGGACAGGGCGCGATGGCCGCGATCCTGGGGCTGGATTTCGAGACGGTTGAGCGGATCGCCCGCGACGCCGCGGGCGACGAGGTGGTCGAGGCCGCCAATGACAACGACCCTGCGCAAGTGGTCATTTCCGGCCACAAGGAGGCGGTCGAGCGTGCCGCCGAGGCGATGAAGGCGGCCGGGGCCAAGCGGGCGATGATGCTGCCGGTCTCGGCCCCGTTTCACTCGATGCTGATGCAGCCGGCCGCTGCGGTGATGGCCGATGCGCTGGCCGGGGTCGATATCCAGCCGCCGGCCGTACCGCTGATCGCCAATGTCCGCGCCGAAGCCGTGATCGAGCCCGGCGCGATTCGGCGACTGCTGGTCGAACAGGTGACAGGGACCGTCCGCTGGCGAGAATCGATCGCCAACATGGCCGAGGCGGGTGTGTCGGAATTCTGGGAGATCGGGGCGGGCAAGGCCCTGTCGGGGATGATCCGGCGCATCGCGCGGGACGCGACCGTGCGCAATATCGGCGTTCCGGCCGATGTCGTCGCGCTGCGGGGCTGACCGGTCTGATCGGGTATTTGAACAACGAAGAAGAGGCAGGAATGTTCGATCTGAGCGGGAAGAATGCATTGGTGACGGGCGCCTCGGGCGGGCTGGGCGGAGCCATCGCTGCCGCCCTGCACGCGGCCGGCGCGAACGTGGCGCTGTCGGGCACGCGCGAGGAACCGCTGCGCGCGTTGGCCGACGGGCTGGGCGATCGGGCCTTCGTGGTGCCCGCCAACCTGTCGGACCCGGAGGCCGTCGCGGCCCTGCCCAAGGCGGCGGCCCAGGCGATGGGATCGGTCGATATCCTGGTCAACAATGCCGGGATCACGCGCGACAACCTGTTGATGCGCATGTCGGACGAGGAATGGCAGCAGGTCATGCAGGTGAACCTGACCAGCGTCTTCCGGCTGAGCCGCGCGGTGCTGCGCGGGATGATGAAGGCGCGGTGGGGGCGGATCGTCAGCATCACCTCGGTCGTGGGGCAGACCGGCAATCCGGGGCAGGGCAACTATGCCGCCGCCAAGGCCGGGCTGGCCGGCATGTCGAAAAGCCTTGCCTATGAGGTGGCCAGCCGGGGCATCACCGTCAACTGCGTGGCGCCGGGCGTCATCGAGACGGCGATGACCGGCAGGTTGAACGAAGCCCAGAAAGGCAAGCTGCTGAGCCATATCCCGGCCGGGCGGATGGGTACCCCGGACGAGATCGCGGCCGCGGTGCTGTATCTGGCCAGTCGCGAGGCCGGCTACGTCACCGGCGCCACGCTGCATGTCAATGGCGGGATGGCGATGGTCTGAGCCCGCTCTGGCCGGCCTGTGCCGCGCTGCAACGCGGCGCGGAAATCCATGGAAAAGCGGTTGCATGGGGGCTCATGGGTGCTATATGCCCGCCTTTAGCAGCAGGGAAACCGCCCTGTGCTGGACCGGGCCTTTGCCTGTGTAAAACTTTGGGCGGATGCCCGCGAGAATGAGGATGTGACATGAGCGATATCGCTGATCGCGTGAAGAAGATCGTGGTCGAGCATCTGGGCGTCGAAGAGGACAAGGTGGTCGAATCCGCTTCGTTCATCGACGATCTGGGCGCCGATAGCCTCGATACCGTCGAACTGGTCATGGCTTTCGAGGAAGAATTCGGGATCGAGATCCCCGACGACGCCGCCGAGACCATCCAGACCGTCGGCGATGCGGTGAACTTCATCAAGGGTGCGGTCTGAACCGCCCGATCGCCGACACGCGGATCTTGAACGGCGTCTGTCCCCCGGGGGCGGCGCCGTTTTCCGTTGCGCGTCCGGCCTGGAGGCGTTCGCAGGCCGGCCCGGGTGCACCGCAGCGGGCGTCATGCCTGTTTTGGAACCTCCGCGCCTTGCCGATGTTGTTCAGACGAATGACCGAAAGGAGCCGATCATGGCCGTCAATCTGAAGGGGCTGAAAGACAACGCCCGCAAGACCTCGATCTCGGAACTGAATGCGCGCCTGGCCGATGCGCTGGCGCTTGGCATGGCGATCAAGCAGGCGCATTGGAATGTGAAGGGTCCGAATTTCATTGCCGTTCACGAATTGCTGGACACGGTCTATGCGAACAACCAGGAGCATGTGGACACCATGGCCGAGCGCGTGCAGATTCTGGACGGTGTTGCTGTCGGAACCGCCGAAACGGTGTCCAGGGACGCGACGCTGAAACCCTATCCGACCGACCTGACCAAGGCGCAGGACCATATCAAGGCGATCTGCGAGCGGATGCGCGACCATGGTGAAAAGCTGCGCGCCGCGATCGGCGCGACCGACGACGCGGGCGATGCCAATACAGCCGATCTGTTTACTGCCGCCTCGCGCACGGCCGACAAGGATCTGTGGTTCCTGGAAAGCCATCTGGAATAAGGCCGGCGAACGTCAGGGCGCGCGCCCGCGGGGTCGGCGCGCGTCTTGCCGTCAGCGGCCCAGCCTGGCGTGGATCTCGGCCAGATTGACCTCGCCCAGCGGCATCTTGTTGTCGGGGTCGTCGAAATCGTAGCGGAACAGCTCGAAATCGTCTTTGTAGATCTCCCAGACCAGATGGCGTGACAGGTCGTCGAAATAATCGCTGATCCTGTGCGCCCTTTTCGGGCCGTGGCCTTCGGATTCGTTGAAGCGCGGCACCTTGGCCAGATCGACCTGCACCGGCGTTTCGCAGCCATCCAGAACCTTCTGCATTCCCTCGTCGAACCGTTCGGTAAAGAAGATCCGGTCATAGCTGCCGCCATTCACGATGAAGGTCGAGATATGCGAAGACATCGCCGACCAGTGGATGTCGGGATCCATCGGGCGCCGCCAGCGGATCGTGTCGCGCGCAAACAGAAGAAAACGCCGAAAGCTGGCGATCTGGTCAAAGTCGAACCCGTCCTCGGGGCTGCCGACGGTCACTCCGTATCGCTGCATCAGCTGCGGCACCAGATTGCCGCGATAGCGTTTGCCGTTGCGCTGGATGCCCGCGATCTTGTCGAAGAACGATGACAGGATGCGGCCATAGGGATTGCGCACGCAAGTAAATGTCAGGGCACTGTGGTCGCGGACTGCCCCTGAAATGCGGTCCTGGCTATGTTCCTGAGACCACTTGGCGATGCCTTCGGTTGCATCGTGGATATCGCCGTCGAAAAATCGCCCGTGATCGGAAAAGAACATGATCTGGCCGATGCTGGAACAGGCGCATTTCGGCACCACGCGATAGACCATGCTTCCGGTCTCGGTCATCCAGACGCCGGGAAATCCCATCGCGCGACACTCCGTTTTCTGGGCGAACCGCGCGAGCCCCTGCCCGGCTCGGGCAGGCGGTGCTTGCCCGCGCGCCAGAATTCTTTAGACACAGAAAGCAAATGCCGTGGCAAGTTTCAACTTTTTCCCGTTCTTTCGAAACCTTGCAATCCCATCTTCTTGTCTGACCCATGGCCCGGATCGCTTTCATCCTTCTTGCCCACAAGGATCCCGCAGGCGTTATCGCCCAGGCCCGCCGGCTGTCGCAGACCGGCGATTACGTGGTCGTTCATTTTGACCGTCGCAGCCCCGAGGCCGATTACCGCGCCATCCGCGAGGCGCTGAAGGACGAACCGGGCATCGCCTTCCCCCGGCGCCGGCACCGGTGCGGCTGGGGCGAATGGTCGCTGGTCGCGGCCTCGCTGGAGGCCTTGCGCCTGGCCGAACACCGCTTTCCGCTGGCCACGCATTTCTACATGCTGTCGGGTGACTGCATGCCGATCAAATCGGCCCAATACACGCATGATTTCCTGGACCGGGTCGATTGCGATTATATCGAGGCGGTCGATTTCTTCGACGGTGGCTGGATCAAGACCGGGATCCGCAAGGAGCGGCTGATCTATCGCCACTGGTTCAACGAACGCAGGCACAAGCGGCTGTTCTATGCCGCGATGGCGTTGCAGCAGCGCCTGGGGTTGGAGCGGCCCGTGCCGCGCGGCATCCAGGTCATGATCGGCTCGCAATGGTGGTGTCTCAGGCGGCAGACGGTCGAAGGGGTTCTGGCGCTGCTAAAAGCCCGCCCCGATCTTGTGCGCTTCTTTCGCACGACATGGATCCCCGACGAGACGTTCTTCCAGACGCTCGTGGCCCATGTCGTGCCCCGCGACCAGCGGCGCAGCCAGTCGCCGACATTCCTGATGTTCACCGATTACGGGATGCCCGCGACCTTCTACAACGACCACTACGATCTGCTGACCCGGCAGGGCTATCTGTTTGCTCGCAAGATCAGCGCCGAGGCGATCGAGCTTCGCGACAGGCTTGGCGCGCTGTGGCGGACCGAGGGTCAGGATTTCGCCATTTCGAACGAGGGGCGGCGGCTGTTCGCCTTTCTGACCGGCAGGGGGCGCGTGGGCCGGCGCTTTGCGCCGCGCTTCTGGGAAACCGACGGATCGCTGGGGCGCAGCCATGTGATTCACCTGATCGTGGCGAAACGCTGGCACGTCGCCAAGGAACTGGCTCGCCGGATCCGAGACGCGGGGACGATTCCCGCGGTCGACTACATGTTCAACGAATTGCAGGCGAACCTGCCCGATCTGGGCGGCATCGCCTCCACCCTGTCCAAGCGTCAGCATCACCGCCGCGCCTTGCTGCGCCTGTTGTTCGAGGATTTCGGCAGCCGCAGGCTGGTGCTGTGCATCGACCCCTCGGCGGTGTCGCTGATCAGCGATTTCGCGGGCGACCGCGCCGAGACGCGGATTCTGTTCATCGAAAGCGATCTGGACGACGACTACATGCGCGGTCACATGCAGCGCATCGGCCTGATCGGCAGCTTGACCCCGCCCGACCTTGTCGATCGTCTGCTGCCCATCGTCCGCGACGACCTGATCCACGAGGCCGAGCAGGTGCGCGACATGGGATTCGAGAGGTTTCAGGTGCTGTCGAACGACCAGGGCGCGGATGAAAACGCCGCCGCCATTGCCGGTTTCCTGGACATCGACCGGGCAGCCGGCGCCGCCCTGATCGCGCATCTGGATCTGCGCTGAGCCGGGCGGCGGGGCATTGTGAAGCGTGCCACGTCCTGACAGGATGCCGCCAGCCAGGGGCCTGCGCGCCCCGTGCCGAGAAAGGGATTGCCATGCCACGTGCCTATGACGACGACAACATCTTCGCAAGAATCCTGCGCGGCGAGATTCCGAACGATACCGTGGCCGAGAACGATCACGCCTTGGCGTTTCGCGACATCGCGCCCAAGGCACCCTCGCATGTGCTGGTGATCCCCAAGGGCAGGTATGTCAGTTTCGAGGATTTCGCGGCCCATGGCACGGAAGCCGAGATCACCGGTTTCATGCGCCTTTGCGCCGAGGTGGTGGCCATCGAGGGGCTGGGCCTGGAAGCCGGCAACCAGGGCTTTCGCGCCATCACCAATGCCGGGGCACATGGCGTGCAGGAGGTGGCGCATTTCCACCTCCATATCATGGGCGGCCGGATGATGGGACCGATGCTCAGCCTGCGGGACTGAATTTCAGCCGCGTGTCATCTCGACGAAGACATCTTCCAGATCGGGCTGTTCGCTGGCCACGTCGATGATCGGCACGCCCGCTCCGCGCAGCGCGTCCAGCAACTGATCGGCCCGGATCCGCGAGGGCGGATAGCTGATCGCCAGCCGCCCGTCTGCCCGCCATTCGGCGCTTGCGCCTTCGGGCAGGGGCGGGATCTCGATCCGTCCGCCGGCATCGATCACCAGCGTCTTGCCATCCGTGCGCGCCAGCAATTCGCGGGTGCCCTGGCGGACAATCAGTTCGCCATGGTTGATGATCGCGATCTCGTCACACATCTGCTCGGCCTCTTCCAGATAATGCGTGGTCAGGATGACGGTCATGCCGGCCTCGTTCAGGCGGCGGACATTCTGCCACAGCATTTCGCGCAGGGTGATGTCCACGCCTGCCGTGGGTTCGTCCAGGACCAGGATCTGCGGGCGGTGGACCAGCGCCTTGGCAAGCAGCAGCCGCCGGCGCATCCCGCCCGAAAGATTGCGCGCATAGGCATTGGCCTGGTCCCTCAGCCCGACGAGATCCAGCAATTCGTCTGTCCAGCGTTCGGATTTCGGCACCCCGTAAAGACCCGCCTGCACCTCCAGGCTGGCGCGGGGGCTGAAGAACGGGTCCATGTTCAGTTCCTGTGGCATGACCCCGATCGCGGCGCGGGACTGGCGCGGGTTCACATCCTGATCGAAACCCCAGATGCCGACCTTGCCGGCGCTCTTGTTGACCAGACCCGCGAGGATGTTGATCAGGGTGGACTTGCCGGCCCCGTTCGGCCCCAGCAGGCCGAAGATGCTGCCCGACGGGATGGCAAGGTCGATGCCCTTCAGCGCCTCCTTCGCGGGCGCGTTGCCTTGGGCGGCATAGGTCTTGCGCAGACCGGCGATATCGATGGCGTTGGGCATGGATCGGTCCTTGCGGTGCTTGCGAAGGCAGGCGGCGCTGCGGTAATGAGGTTAGACCAGATCATCCAAGCCGCCACAAGAAGGCCAGCCATGACCCAGCATGTGACCCCCGAGAATCCGCTGTCCACGGGACAGGAACCCGATGCGGTCCTTATGCCGGCTCCGGAAGAGGTGGTCGTGACGACCTGGAAGGTGGCCTGCGACGGCGATGATGCCGCCGGGCTTGGCCATCCCCGGGTCTGGCTGGCGATCTCGCCCGATCAGGGCTATGTCGATTGCGGCTATTGCGACCGGCGTTTCGTGATCGACCGCGACCACGCGGAGGGCGATCACTGAGGCGGGACACGTGACTGAACCAGCGTCCTCGACCGGCTTTTACCCCAATGCCGCCGCGGCGCCCGGCGCCCCTCGCGCTCTTTGCAAATACCTGCGGGGGTGAATTGGCCGCAGGCCAAGAGGGGGCCGGCGAGGCCCCCTTTGGTCGCGGGACGCAAGCGCGGCCGACTTTGCCGCACGCGTATGCGGCCGGCCGATTTCAGTCGAAGATACCCGCCACACGCCCCAGCAGCATGAAGGCCCGGGCCGAGCGGGTCTGGGCCAGAACCTCGATTTCGGCATCATCGAGCTGTGGCACCAGGCGGCTGATGGCGGTGTCGAACTGGCGCAGGAAATGATGCGCGGCGTCGCGGAAAATCTCGTCTCCGCGCAGGATCCCAGATACGATCTGCAAGGCGGACTGGTCATGGATGCCACCCAGGGACGCGGCGTTGCCGCCCCGCGCGCCTTCGGCAAATCGGCGCCAGACGGCCGGATCCGGGGGCGACGGCTGCAGGTCGTCCATATACAGATCCTGTCCGGCCAGCAGCGTCACCACATCCTGCGCCGCGCGCAGCAGCCGTGAATTGTCGTGGTCCTTCAGCGCCGTGCGCAGGGCCGCGATGGCCTCGGTATCCTCGGGTCCGTTTGGAAAATCCAGCGCCCGGATCAGCGTCCGTGGCGGGACGGAAACCGATTCGGGGGCGTCAAAGCGCAGCGCCGCCTGCCGCGTATCAGCGGGCCGAGGCGGCGGCGCCGCGGTCGTCACCGCGCCCGCGGCTCTTGTCGCCGGGCCGGTCGCGGAAACCGGTGCGGGCAGCCCGGCGGGCGCGGCAACCACGCTTGTGCCCGAAGCGATGTCGCCGGTCGCGGCCGGCCGACGCGATTGTGGCGGCGCGCCGCGTGTCGCAGCCATCTCGCGCAGCTGGGTCAGACGCTCGCGCAGGTCTTCGGCCTCGGCCCGCAGGATCGCGATCGACCGCGCCAGCGTCACGGCCATCCAGATCAGCGCCAGCGGCAGGATTGCGCCCGCCGCCGCGACCAGCCGTCCCACGCCCCCGGCCGCGCCATCGCCGCCTGGCGCCAGCACCCAGAACAAGGCAATCAGGAGCAGCCACGCGACGCTCAGCGCGATGCCGAGGCGCGTCAGGGCGTCCCTCTGGGTCAGGGATGCGATTTTGGCGACCAGCGACATGGGACCTACTCGAAGCGGATCGCCACGATCTCGTAGCTGCGCACGCCGCCGGGGGTGGTGACATCGACGCTGTCGCCCTCGTCCTTGCCGATCAGCGCGCGCGCCAGCGGTGATCGCAGGTTCAGCAGGCCGCGCTCGATATCGGCCTCGGCCTCGCCGACGATCTGGTAGGTGCGCTCTTCCTCGGTATCCTCGTCGATCAGGTCCACCGTTGCGCCGAACTTGACCGAGCCGGACAGTTTCGCGGGATCGATCACTTCGGACCGCGACAGGATCGATTCCAGTTCCTTGATGCGGCCCTCGATGAAGCCCTGCTTTTCGCGGGCGGCGTGATATTCGGCGTTCTCGGACAGGTCGCCATGTTCGCGCGCCTCGGCGATCTGCCGGATGATGGCGGGCCGTTCCTTCGATTTCAGCTCTGTCAGCTCTGCTTCCAGTGACTGAAAGCCGCTGCGGGTCATCGGTATCTTGTCCATCGCTGCCCAATCCTTCGCGGGTATGCGGTTATCGCGGTCACGCTAATCGAACGCCCCCGCCATTGGGGATGGCCGGGGGCGCGTCAAATCCTGTGCGTGCCGCATCGTGAACCCAATTCCGCGCCATTTGCAAGCCCGCCTTGCGCAAGGGCGGCGGAATACGGCCTTTGCGCGTGGCGTCACGATTGCCCCTGCGGGCCTCGCGCGTTAGGTGTTCTGCCAGCCATACGCAAGGAAAGAGCGGCAGCCATGACGAATGACAGCACGGTCGAACGCGAATCGATGGAATATGACGTCGTGATCGTGGGCGCGGGCCCGGCCGGGCTGTCGGCGGCTATCCGGCTGAAGCAGATCGACCCCGAACTGCAGGTCGTCGTGCTGGAAAAGGGCAGCGAGGTGGGCGCCCATATCCTGTCGGGCGCGGTGCTGGATCCATCGGGACTGGACCGGCTGATCCCCGACTGGCGCGACAAGGGGGCACCGGTCGACACCGAGGTTACCGATGACAATTTCTACGTGCTGGGCGAGGCGGGCGGGATCCGGGTGCCGAACTGGCCGATGCCGCCGCTGATGAACAATCACGGCAACTACATCGTCAGCATGGGCAATGTCTGCCGCTGGCTGGCCCAGCAGGCCGAGGAACTGGGCGTCGAGATCTTTCCCGGCATGGCCGCCAGCGAGGTCGTCTGGGATGGAGAGCGGGTGAAGGGTGTCGTTGCCGGCGAGATGGGGTTGAACGCGGACGGCACGCCGGGCCCTCAATACGAGCCCGGGATGGAACTGCACGGCAGGTATGTCTTCATCGCCGAGGGCGTGCGCGGCAGCCTTGCCAAGCAGATCATGGGCAGGTTGAACCTGTCGGCCGGCCACGAGCCGCAGAAATACGGCCTGGGCATGAAGGAAATCTGGGAGGTTTCGCCCGAGAAGTTCAAGAAGGGCCGGGTCGTGCACACGATGGGCTGGCCGCTGGGCAGGAACGCCGGCGGCGGCAGCTTCATCTATCATTTCGAGAACAACCAGGTTCTGGTCGGCTTCGTCGTCCATCTGAACTACGAGAACCCCTATCTCTACCCCTACGCCGAGTTCCAGCGTTTCAAGCATCATCCGATGGTCGCTGAGCTGCTGGAGGGGGGCAAGCGCGTCGCCTACGGCGCGCGCGCGATCAGCGAGGGCGGCTGGCAGTCCATGCCGCAACTGTCTTTCGCGGGCGGCGTGCTGCTGGGCTGTTCGGCGGGAATGGTCAACGTGCCCCGCATCAAGGGCAATCACAACGCGATGATTTCCGGGATCGAGGCGGCCGAGGCCGCGGCCGCCGCGCTCAAGGCGGGCCGCGAGGGCGACCGGCTGGAAACCTATGACGCGGCGGTGCGCGGCGGCGCCATCGCAAGGGATCTGAAGAAGGTCCGCAACGTCAAGCCGATCTGGTCCCGCCTGGGGCTTTGGCCCAGCCTCGTGCTTGGCGGTTTCGACATGTGGGTGGCGAATCTGACCGGCCGAAACCCGCTGGGCACCTGGAAACATGGCAAGACCGATGCGCAGGCGACCGGCAAGGCCGGGGATTTCAAGCCGATCGACTATCCTCGCCCCGACGGAAAATTGTCCTTCGACCGGCTGACCAACGTGGCTTTTTCCTTTACCAATCACGAGGAAAGCCAGCCCAGCCATCTCAAGCTGAAGGACCCCTCGGTCCCGATCGACGTGAACCTGCCGGACTATGCCGAACCGGCGCAGCGCTACTGCCCGGCGGGGGTCTATGAGGTGATCGAGGAAGGCGGCAAGCCACGCTTCCAGATCAACTTCCAGAACTGCGTCCATTGCAAGACCTGCGACATCAAGGATCCCTCGCAGAACATCGTCTGGACCACGCCGCAGGGCGGCGACGGGCCGAATTACCCGAATATGTGATCGTGGGCCGGGGCGCAGCGATTGCCCCGGCCGGACGCCGCGTTTAGGGTCCGCCAAACGCCTTCGTGATGAACGGGATCGACGCCGTGACCCAGACCCGCTTGAACCTTGCCCTGATCGCCGCGCTGAGCGCCGCGACCCTGCCTGCGGTTTCCGCCGTCGCGCAGGGGCGGCCCGAACCGCGCCCGGTCCAGGCCCAGACGCCTGTCGAAACCCTGCCGCAGCCGCCCGTCGATTCCCTGCCCGCGGCTGAACCGGCCCAGGCAGATGCCGCCGGGGGCCGCGCACCCGCACCTCTGACCATGGGTCTGGCAGGCCCCTATCTGGCGGCGCGGCTGGCGACGGTCGAAAATGATTTCAAGGCCGCCGCGCGCTATTATTTTCAGGCTGTGGCGCATGATCCGGGCGACAGCTATCTGCAGGACAACGCGCTTCTGGCGATGGTCTCGGCCGGCGAGATCGACCGGGCGGTGGAACTGGCCGACCGGATGCGCGGCGATGGCCAGCCGACCGAGCTCTCGGCTCTGCTTGTGCAGGCGAAGATGGTCAGGGATGGCGACTGGGCCGGCCTTGTCGAGGCGATCGCTCCGGGCGGCAAGACCGACGACGGCAATCGCCTTATGGACGGGCTGGTGCGGGCCTGGGCGCTGCTGGGCGACGGCAAGGCGCAGGACGCGCTGACCGCCTTCGAAGACCTCGCCAAGCTTCCCGGCGTCGGCCCGGTGGTGAACTACCAGCTTGCGCTGGCCCGCGCGCTTGTCGGCGACTACGAGGGCGCCGAGACGCTGCTGGCGGAACCGGCGACTGGCGGGCATTTGCCGGGAATCGTCGCGCGGGCCCAGATTCTGGCGCAACTGGAACGCCGCGACGAGGCAGTGGCGATGCTGGACGATATCCCCAATATCGAGGCCGAACCGCAATTGCTGGCCCTGCGCGACCGGCTGGCCACGGGCAAGCCGGTTCCCTTCGATGTGGTCAAGGCGCCTGCCGACGGGATCGCGCAGATTTTCCTGACCTTCGCAACCGCGCTGGCCAGCAGCCCAGAACCCGAGCCGCTGTCGCTGATCCATGCGCGGCTGGCCAGTTGGCTTGCGCCCGACAATGCCGAGGCGCGGCTGGTGACGGCACAGCTTTTGCAGGAGCGCGAGCAATTCGATCTGGCGGAACCCGAATTCGAGGCGCTGCGCCGGATGGGGCAGATGCGCCCGGTCGCGGAACTGGCCCGGATCGACGCACTGTCCCGCGCCGATCGCGAGGACGAGGCCGAAAAGGCCGCGCTGTCCTTGACCGCCGCCTATCCCGATCTGCCGCAGGGCTGGATCGCGCTTGGCGATCTTCTGCGTCAGCAGGAAAGGTTCGCCCAGGCAGTGCCGGCCTATGACAAGGCGCTGGCGCTGCTGAAGGATGGCCCTGACGAGGCACGCTGGTTCCCGCTTTACGCGCGTGGCATCGCGCTGGAACGATCGAAGCAGTTCGACCGCGCCGAGGCCGATCTGCTTGCAGCCATCGAGATCAATCCCGACCAGGCCAGCTTGCTGAATTATCTCGGCTATTCCTGGATCGACCGGAACGAGAACCTGGATCGCGGACTGGACATGATCCAGAAGGCCGCCGAATTGTCGCCGGGCGACGGATACATCCTCGATTCTCTGGCCTGGGCCTATTACCGGCTGGGCCGCTATGACGAGGCGGTCGCGCCGATGGAAGAGGCCGTGGGCTCGATGGCCTCGGACCCGCTGGTGAACGATCATCTGGGCGATATCTACTGGATGGTGGGCCGCCATCGCGAGGCCGAGATCCAGTGGCAGCGCGCGCTGTCGCTGAAACCGACCGAGACCGGAGATGTCGATCCCGACCGGATCCGCGCCAAGCTGGATCGCGGGCTGGACGCAGTGCTGCGCGACGAGGCCAGGACCGGCGAGAACGAGACCCCCGTGCCGCAGGCCGAAGCCGCCAGCCGATAGCATGATCTTCGAGGCCGCGCGGGCCAAGCTGAACCTTGCCCTGCATGTCACCGGCCGGCGCGAAGACGGCTATCACCTGCTGGATTCGCTGGTCGCCTTCGCCGATATCGGCGATCGCATCGCGCTGATGCCGGGGCCTCTGTCGCTGAAGATCGACGGTCCCTTCGCGGACGACCTGTCGGCCGGCAACAACCTGTGCCTTGACGCGGCCCGTCTGGCAGGCGGCGCGGCACAGATCACGCTGACCAAGATTCTGCCGGTCGCCTCCGGTGTCGGCGGCGGCTCGGCCGATGCGGCTGCGGTCCTGCGCGGGCTTGCCCGGATGGGCCATCCGATGCCGGCCGATCCCTGGCGGCTGGGCGCTGATGTGCCGGTCTGCATCGCTTCGGTCCCTGCCCGCATGGCCGGGATCGGCGAGAAGGTGACGCCGCTGCCCGCCTTGCCGCCGGTGCCGCTGGTGCTGGTCAATCCGGGCTTTCCCGTGGCCACGCCGCAGGTCTTTTCGGCGCTGACCTGCCGCGAGAATTCCCCCTTGCCGCCCATCCCCGCCTTCGCCGACAGGGCGGCGCTGATCGGCTGGCTGCGCGGCACCCGCAACGATCTGGAAACGCCGGCCCGGACCATCGCGCCGGTGATCGGCACGGTCCTGCGGACCCTCGATGCGACCGGCGCGGCCTTCACCCGCATGTCGGGTTCCGGCGCGACCTGTTTCGGTCTTTTCGACAGCGTGGCGCGCGCGCGCGCATCCGTGGAAACGTTGAAACAGCATGGCTGGTGGGCGGTGGTCTCGGAACTGGCACCGCGGCCCGCGCCCGGATAGGATAGGGCCAGCAACAGGGGAAAGATCGACATGCTGCGTCTCGGCGTCAATATCGACCACGTCGCCACCATCCGCAATGCGCGCGGCACGCCCTGGCCTGATCCGCTGCGTGCGGCCCGAATCGCGCAAGAGGCCGGGGCCGACGGGATTACCGCCCACCTGCGCGAGGATCGCCGCCATATCAGCGACCGCGACATCGATGCGCTGATGGAACACCTGACCCTGCCGCTGAACCTGGAAATGGCCGCGACGCCCGAGATGCAGGCGATCGCTCTGCGTCATCGTCCCCATGCTGTCTGCCTGGTTCCCGAAAAGCGCCAGGAGCGCACGACCGAAGGCGGTCTGGACGTGGCCGGCAACGACAATGCGATCGGCGATTTCATTGCGCCGCTGCGCGAGGCAGGCTGCCGTGTGTCGCTGTTCATTGGCCATGACGCCGCCCAGATCGAAGCCGCCGCCCGCATCGGCGCGTCGGTGGTGGAACTGCATACCGGCGCTTATTGCGATCACGACACCGAAGGCCGGACCGCCGAACGCGATGCCGAATTGTCCGGTCTGGCCGAGGGCGCCCGCCTTGCCGCCAGCCTGGGGCTGGAGGTCCATGCCGGCCACGGCCTGACCTTCGACACGGTCGGTCCCATCGCCGCCCTGCCACAGATCGCCGAACTGAACATCGGCCATTTCCTGATCGCCGAATCGGTGTTTACCGGTCTTGGCCCCGCGATCCGCGAAATGCGCCGCCATATGGAGGAGGCAAGGGGATGATCCGCCACGCCGTCGTCCTGACCCTGCTTGCCGCCGCGCCCGCGCTTGCCCGGGACGGCCCCGTGACCGTCAGACCCTGTGACGACACCGCCCGCGTCGATACCATCGCC